>JAYUFF010001005.1:0-9037 GCA_043738825.1 Schlesneria sp. | reverse complement strand
ACGGCGGCTCACAAAATGTAGGGTGGGCATTGCCCACCAACTCACAACGCATTGTGGTGGGCAATGCCCACCCTACGATTTGTTAGGCAAAGCCGCCGTAAGGCCACGGGTTCTCTGCGGCGAACAAGAACCCGCAGCCTTACGCCACGCGGCTCACCAAGACTCCCACTGGAGAAACATCTCATCGACGACCGCGTGAGGTATAAGACGGGTTAAGGCACCAGGCCGGACTTCCAGCCGGGGATTGGTGTTCCGACCGAAGTCCGGACAAGTTCACAGACAGCGAAGTCATCTCGTCACGAAGCCGCATCAAGAGTACAGTTTGTCCCGAAGCGCGGCTCAAGATCGAAGAGTGAGTCATGTCCACCACAACCATCCCGACACCGTTGACCAAGGCCGACATCGCCGAAGCCAAACGCATCTCGGAGAAGTACCAGGGGAGCCACGACCTGACCGGCTTGCGAGGCCAGGCGGCGGGGATCGATCCCCAAACGGGCGAAGTCTGGCTCGGCAAGTCGGCGGTTGCGATTTGCCTTGAACGCCAGGAGCAGGGGCTCAACTCGCTGCTGCTCTTCGAGCGAATTGGATTCGCAACGTCTCTCAAGAAGCGAAGCCCTCGACGATTGGAGGCCAGATGAACGCCGTGCCTGAATCAAAGCCCACGACGACTTGGACAGAGTCCGACACCGCCACTGCCAAGCGGGTTTGGGATGAGTATCAGCAATCCCACGATGTCACCCACTTGCTTGGTCAAGCCGCAGGAATCGACCCTAAAACGGGTGAGGTTTGGTTGGGGAAGGACTTGATCGACATTTGCCACAAGCGAGACGAACTCGGTTTGAAAAGCCAGTTGTTCTTCGTGAGAATCGGATTCGCGACGTATCTACGGAAGGGGCGTCGCGGATGATCGGTGGCGTTGTCACAAAAAACGGCGTTCCACTCATCATGTTGTCGCTTGCCGACGAAGATTGGGTGACCGTCGTTGATACCGGTTTCAACGGTGCCTTGGAGTTGCCGGCGGCGCTCAGTTCTCGCTTGATCCTCTCCTCTGCCGGATTCATCATTTCCGAGTTGGCTTCGGGCGTCTCCATTGAGGAAGAGGCGTTTCGGACGGTCATCGAGTTTGACGGCGAACGGATCGAAGTCGATGTCACGTTTGCCGATGTCGAACAGGCATTGCTTGGCACGTGGCTGCTCGCACACCATCGTTTGGAGTTCGACTTTCCCAAGGCCACGGTTCGCCTGACGCGGGCGAACGAATCTTGAAGCACTGACGCAGGGACGCTTATGACCATCTCAACCCATCGCACGCTGCCGCCCGAATTGCGGGAGATTCAGATCAAAACCGAAGAGATCGCGCGTGGCTACGGCCTCGATTTCTTCGAGACCATTTTCGAGATGCTCGATCTCGAAGAGCTGTGCATGTTCGCCGCTTACGGCGGCTTCCCCGTGCGCTATCCCCACTGGCGGTTCGGGGCCGAGTACGACGAGCTGCTCAAGACGCACATGTACGGCTTGCAGCGCATCTACGAGATGGTCATCAACACCGACCCGTGCTACGCGTACCTGCTGAACACGAACCTGCTCGTCGATCAGAAGCTGGTCATCGCCCACGTCTACGGGCACTGCGACTTCTTCAAGAACAACGCCTGGTTCAGCCAGACGAACCGGAAGATGCTCGACCAGATGGCGAACCACGCCACGCGGATCAACCAGTACGTCGATCGCTTCGGCTACGAGAAGGTCGAGGAGTTCATCGACGCCTGCCTGTCGCTGGAAGACCTGATCGACATGCACTCGATGCACATCAAGCGTGCGCCCGACGTACAGCCTCTGCCGCACGCGGCCCTGCTGCGCGAGGACGACTTCGAGTACATGCAGACCGGCCGACTGCCGTCGAAGGGCTACATGGACTCGTTCATCAATCCGCCAGAAGTGCTCCAGCAGGAGGCGAGCGAGAAGCGGCAGAAAGAGGAGGATCGCGAAAAGAAACGATCCTTCCCGGACGAGCCGCAGCGCGACGTGCTGCTCTTCCTGCTGGAACACGCTCCGCTGCGCGACTGGCAGCACGACATCCTGGCCATCATCCGCGATGAGGCTTACTACTTCGCCCCGCAGGGCCAGACGAAGATCATGAACGAGGGCTGGGCCAGCTACTGGCACACGACGATCATGACCAAGCACAGCCTGAACGACTCGGAAGTGATCGACTACGCCGACCACCACAGCGGCACGGTGCAGATGAGTCCCCAGCGGATCAACCCCTACAAAATCGGCATCGAACTCTACCGCGACATCGAGGAGCGCTGGAACAGGGGCCAGTTCGGACCCGAATGGAACGAGTGCGACGATCCCCGCGTAAAGGCCAAATGGGACAAGCAGCTTGGACTCGGCAGACAGAAGATTTTCGAGGTCCGTCGCATCCACAACGATGTCACGTTCATCGACACCTTCCTGACGCCCGAGTTCTGCGCCAAGCACAAGATGTTCTCGTTCGCCTTCAACGAGAGCAGCGAGAACTACGAAGTCGCCTCGCGCCAGTTCGAGCAGATCAAGCAGCAGCTTCTGAACAGTCTGACCAACCACAGCCGACCGTTCATCTATGTCCAGGACGCCAACTATCGCAATCGGGGCGAGCTGTATCTGCTCCACAAATACATGGGGATCGAACTGAAGCAGGACTACGCGCAGGACTCGCTCCGCAACCTGCACAAACTCTGGGCGCGGCCGGTCCACATCGAGACCGTCATCGACGACAAGCCCGCCGTGATCTCCTTCGACGGCTCGACCCACACGACGAAAGCGAAGTGATGCTCGTCGTCGTCTGATCGCCTAAATTCACGGCGTCGCCCTTTGTTGAGTTCAACCCAGCGGTGAGCAAGCCGGAGGGCCGGTGACTCCCAACTATTTTTCAATCGGCGGCGCTGTTTCCGTTCGTGCCCGGGGAAGCGTGATGGACTTTGAAACGCGGCCATCACCTGTCGAGTTCATCGGAATGTTTGAAGGTTTCTTGGCCTTCGCGCGGCCACCTTGTTCTTCGGTCAGGAAGTTGATTTGCACTTCGGTGCCGCGTCCGTCGCCGTTGTCGTCAAGCAACGGGTGTTCGGTCGCCAGCAATTCTCGTTCGAGATACGACTGGGCCAGGTTGCGAGCCACCGTGACGTACAGATCGAACAACGTGATCGAGCCGTCTTCGTCGATGTCGAATTCCTTTGCGGCAGGCGGTGCGGACAGGACGCGAGCGAGTTCGTGAGGGAACTCGGTTTCGTTGGTTTCCCAATCGGTCTCGGTCGCCGTGATGACGACTCGGCCTTTGGCGGACAGTGGCTTGATGTAGTAACCGCTCGTCGGCGTGGTCATGAAGAAGACTTGCTCGCGCGCTTTCAGATCGGCAAACAGCTTGGCGAATTCGAGTTGCTGGATGTCCGGCCCCGGCAGGTTCAGCCACGAGTGCTTGCCGTCGTAGTGGCTGTGGCCGAGCACAATGACCCACAGCGTGTCGTCCGCTTGCAGCTTCTCGCGCAGTCCGGCGGCGGCTCGTTCCAGTTCGGCTCGCGTCGAACGCGGGGCGACTTTGAGGAGTTCCGTATCCGACTCGATCGGCTCATCGCCGAACAGAACTTGCACTTCACTCGCGGCGAATCCCAACTGCTTGGTGAGGCCGTCGTGCAACTTCGTCACCGACTCGGCGAACAGCTTGTGATGTGCCGCGTCGCCGCTGAGTCCGCAAACAATCAACGCTCGCTTCACGGCAACTTCGGACTTTAGATCTCTGGCCGTTGACTCCTGACCTCTGATCTCTGCTTGCGAAAGCAACAGGCCCGCAAACAATAGAAGTGGTTTCAAAACCGTAGCCGCGTTCGCCAGAACGCGGGCAAACCACCGAAAATCCCACATTCTGGCGAACGTGGCTACGACAGATTCAGGTTTTGAAACCACCTTGAGAAACGTGTGATTCACGGCTTGCGGCTTTCTATTTCAGCAATTCGAGCACGCTCAGGTCGAGCGGGCGACCCAGCGCGCGGTGAGTGGATCGCGGATCGTCGTTCGACGGGAAGCGGTCGGCGTGCCAGACGACGGTCTCTTTGTGACGAGCTTCCAGCTCACCCGACGTTCGTCGAGCGAACGCGAACTGCCATTCAAATCGGTCGCCGACCTTGAACGCTTCGAGCAGCAGCAGCGATTCGGGATCGGTCCCTTGCACGAACGCGAAGACGGCTCCGTCGAGCAGGTCGCTCCGCTTGCTGTCGTAGCGGTGCAACGGTTGCGGCAGCAGCCGCAGCGGCTCGCGGTCGCTCTTGTCCGCTCGCCAGCCGAGCATCGTCGAAGTGAACTGGTTCGCCATCGTCTTCATTTGACGCAGCCGCGCGGCGGGCATCTCGGCGGGAGCATCGGCATCGGGGACCGGCTGAAATCGGACGCCCGGTTTCTCCGGCTGCCACACGACCTCTCCGTCGCGCTTGGCGATCAGTGTGCCGCGCGACAGCGAATCGAACTCGTGTTGCAGACTCTTCTCCCACGGATAAAAACAGCAGACCGCTTCCGGCCGCCCGTCGGCGAGATACAGCACCGTCATCCCGTCCTCGGACCCGCGCGTGTTGTTCGTCCAACGCATGACCACCTTCGCCATCATCGGCGTCGCCGACCGGTCGTTCACGAACAGTTCATTCCACGCGAGCGACTCGTCCATCTGCTTGCGCAGCGGCGAGACCGCCTTCGGTTCCGGTGTTGCCTCCGCCGACTTCTCGTTGTCTGCGCCACTAGCCGCTTGCCACGAAACAAGCACGGCGGCCAAGACGATGCACAAATTTCGGTTCATTCGGCACCTTGATTCATTGGCCAACAGGTTTGGGACTCGCTTCAGAGGCGTGTGAATCCGGGCCACGGCGCTATTTCGTCGGCAGTCGCTCGATCCCGGCGCTCTCGACCCAATGCGGTCGGATGGGTCCAAACGATCGCCGTTCGGCAGCCCACACGTCTTTGGTGTCGAGCTGCAAGCTCAGGGCAAAGTCGGTGAACGAGGCGGCTCCGTAATGCCAAACGTAGCCGCTGTCCCCCTGCTGAGCTTCGATCGCCAAAACCAATTCGGGATCGGTTCCTTGGCAGAAGAAGAACAGCGAACCGCACGAAACGGACAGCGGCTTCTCAATTTCAAACTGATGGATCGGCTTGGGAACGAGCCGCAGTTCCCAGCGACCGTCCTTCTCATCGACGCTGTTCGCGCTGAACCGGCGAGCGATGTCTCGCACCTGCCGAGTCCGAACGGTGGGGTTCGCGTCGGCCAGCGGAGCATTCGGAACGGGCTTCCAATCCAGCCCCGCCTGCTTCGGCTGCCAGCGAGTTTGCCCGCGCCACTCGGTCGTCAACGGTCCAGTGGCCAATGAGTGGAACTCATGCACGACCATGCGGCGATCCGTGTCGATCGTGAAGGCGAACGTCGTGCCGATCACCGCCGGACGCTGATCGCGATCGACCCACAAGTAGACCGCTCCGATGTCGTCGCCGCGCACCGGCTGACTGTGTCGGAACACCGCCTGCGGCAGCATCGTGAACACGGCCTTCGCGTCACCCGCCGGATGAATCACATAATCTTGAGCATGTTTCAAGCTGACCTTCAGCCACGCCTTCACAAGCTCCGCGTCTTGCGGAACCGGGTCCGCGGCCGGAAGCATCAGCATCAAAAGCAGAAGGACGGTCATCGTTTCTCGATCTTCTTGAAAGTACCAACTCGAAGCGTCAGCGAGGGCGAACGCTTCAAAACGCATGGACTTCAACGTCGTTTGGAGCGTTCGTCCTCGCTGACGCTGCGGGTTACTTGGGGATTGCGAACAAGCTGCGAAGCACGGACAACGGCGATGGCTGTTCGGCGGGAGTCGGCTCTTCGGCAACGAACATGGCTTCGCGCAGAGCCGGATTGTCCGGTGAGAACACCGCCGCCGAAACCACGTTCTTGTTTGCCATCGCCGAGCCGACCACTTGCCGATTCACCAGGTTCCACAACTGCGTGCGGCCATCCCACTGGCCGACGATCAATTCGTCATTGCTGGCGAAGGTCAACGCTCCGGGCGAGCTTGCGCACGGCAGAGTCGCCTCGGTCTGACCGGTGATCGCATTCAGCAACGCGACTTCGCCGCGAGCGTTCGACATCCAATCGCCGACGGCCACCGCCAGTTGACGACCATCCGACGAGAAGCGAACGCAGTTCACGGCGGACGGATAACTCGGCACGTTGGCCAGCGACTCGTCCGTGTCGAGGTCGATCAGCAACACGGAGCCATCACGACTGCCGGCCGCGAGCGTTTGGCCGCGCGGAGAGACCGCGACCGAACGCAGCGCGTCCGCATGAGTCGTCACGGTTCGCAGCAATTCGCCACGAGCCGCATCCCAAATCGTGACTCGACCATCCTGGCCAGCGGCAGCGAACCATTCGCCGTCCGGAGCGAAAGCCACGGCGGTGATCCGCTGTTCGGAAAGATCGGTCTCGGCGTTCGTGCTCAAATCGGTCAGCACGATTCGCCGAGCCGTCGTCGCGCGCACCACGAAGCGACCGTCCGGCGACGCGGCCATCGACCAGATTTTCTCACCGCGTGCGATCCGCGAACGCGAAGCCGGCAACGCTGCGGGAGCGACCGCGGGCAACATCGGCTCGGCGGAAAACGAAATCGGCGGCGAGTCCATCGTCGGCGCGCTCGGTTCGTCCGGCGGTGAAATCAAATCCACCGGAGTCGCCAAAGTCGCCAGACTTGGGGCCGTCGGTCCCGCGAGCCTCAATCTCTGGCGAGATTGGCTACCGAACACAA
The DNA here is from genome assembly GCA_043738825.1 of Schlesneria sp. Classification (GTDB taxonomy): domain Bacteria; phylum Planctomycetota; class Planctomycetia; order Planctomycetales; family Planctomycetaceae; genus Schlesneria. The sequence continues at coordinate 2,237 of JAYUFF010001005.1, read as the reverse complement.
ACGGCTGCAACGGCAACAGCAGCGCGGCGATGAGTGCCAGTGCGAAGCGAACTCGAGGCGACATCGCTTTCGGAGCGGCTCCGCGCATGATCTTGGTCAGCCGGTGCCGAAGAAAATGAGCTTGCCCCAGGCCACACGCGACCGGTGGCAACGGCGGACGCGACTCACAGAGAAAGTCGATGGTGTCGAGCAACGCTTCGGCGTACTGCCGGGGCGCGTTCGGGAACTGACCGACGACCCAGGCATCGCAGCATTCCTCTTCGGACTCTTCGATCTTCCATCGCGCCCACCACACGACCGGGTGCCACCAGAACATCCCGGTTGCGATGAGTTCCAGCAGCCGCACCCAGTGATCGCCACGCGCAAAGTGAGCCAGTTCGTGCGTCAACAACGTCGCGCGGGCCTCGTCATCCAGTCGCTCGGCCAGGTCCGACGGGAACAGCAACAAGGCTCGCGAGCCACAGCCCCACAACATCGGCGACACGACGGCCTTCACGATCAGCACGCGCGGTCCGCGCCGCAGCCCCAACGCGGTGGCGAGCCGCTCGGTTTGCTGCTGCAATTCGGCATGGGCCTTCGCGTCGCAGAGCACTCGCCGCTGGAACCGCAGCGCGCGAAAGATCTGCAACGCCGTCCAGAACACCGCGCCCGTCAACCAGCCCGCGAGCAACATCGACCGCAATTCCGGCTGCCACGCCCGCGAGTTGGCCGCCGATTTCAGCGCACTCGTGGCGATGGACGGAGTGTCTCGACCGACACGGCGCGGCGCGGCGTTCCGTGACTCGGCGCTCACGACCGTCTGCGTGTCTGATGTCGAAGCCTCCGCGCGAGCCGCGTGCCCGTCCAATGCGGGCGACTGTCCCAGACGCTTGGAATGTGACACGGGCAGAGATTCCGGCGCGTCGAAAACGCGACCCATGCCGGTGGTCGGCATTTCGATCGTCACCGGCAATTGGAACAGCGGCGGCGTGACGAACTTCAGCAGCACCAGCACCCACACCGCATGCGTCAACGCCGGTCGCCGAGCCAATCGACCAACGATGCACGCCAGCACCGCCAGCGGCAACACGGCGATCGCGTTGATCAGGACAATACTAAGAAGCGTGGTCATGGCAATTGGACCCCTGCGGTTCTGACCTCTGTAGCTCTGGCCTCTACTTCGTTTCCCGATCCAATTCGTCCAACAACCCGCGCAGCGACTTTCGATCTTCGGTCGTCAACCCGCGAGCCTTCACCAAACTGGTCAGCAGCGGATGAATCTCCCCCTGACAGAGCTTGTCCGCCGTCGTCTGCAACTGCCGCACGATCAGCGCTTCGCGTGCTATCGACGGAGTGAACTGATGCGGCCAAGTCTTGCGGTTCCGTTTCACGAATTTTTTGGCTTCGAGTCGTTCGAGCAGTTTTTGCACGGTCGCATGCAGTGCCAAGGTTCCTGCGGGATACAGACGCCCGGTCAATTCGCGAACGGTCGCCGTCGGTTGCTCCCAGAGCACCTGCAGCACGGACAGTTCGGCATCAGTCACATCTTGAGGCGTGCGAGCCATTGTGTGGGTCACCGTTTCACGAACAGGAAGAGCGGACTCATCGGGATGACAACTTACAGACACCATGTCTATCATTCAAGCACCGAGTTCGGAACTTGGCTCGACTTTTGCCAGATTGGGAGTCCGAGGATTCATCACCGCGTTCCGTTCTTGGAGTCTCGCACCGTTTTGGAAGACCTGCGTGGTGGCTGAGCCTTCCCAAAAATCACGGCGGCCTGAGACAGGACAGCGACAATCAATGGCAACAGTCCACAGGAAATGGCAAACGTCGAGCCTCGAATCTGTCCACGAACAACCTCGTGTTTTGTGGAGTCAGACTCGGAGCCGTCTCGTCGGCGGAGCGACTGTAGTCCCGTCGCTCCGCCGACGGGACGAATCGCGGCGTCATACTTGGACAGGTTCTCACTTGGCTCGAACCTGAGTCGGTGCGGTGATCAACAGCCAATAGGGATCAACCGGCTGGCCGACGATGCCGGGCGTACGCGGCTCGGTCCAGACTTCCTTGCCATCGAACAAGACATGCAACTCGGCACTCCCCAGCCTCGCGAATCCGTACTTCCAGCGCGGCGGTTGCTCGGTGCCGTGGGCTTCGATTTGCACGAGCACTTCGGGGTTCGTGCCATGCGCCAGGACGAACACCGTGCCGTCGATCAGCTTGGCCGACTCGTCTTGATAGCGATGCACCGGTTGCAC
>JAYUFF010001004.1:0-3422 GCA_043738825.1 Schlesneria sp. | reverse complement strand
TTAGAGCGTATTTCAAAAACTAGCCCGACGCGCAAGCGAGGGCTTCGCAATCATCAAATGTGCAGCCCTCGCTTGCGCGTCGGGCTAGTTTCTCAACAGCCCCGTTTTGACTAATGACCTCCTCCACGACTCAACCCTCATGATCTCCATCATCGACTACGGCATGGGCAATCTGCGATCGGTGCAGAAGGCCTTTGAAAAACTTGGCACGCCCGCCGAGATTGTGACTCGACCTGACCAGGTGCGAGCGGCGACGAAGCTCGTGTTGCCGGGAGTCGGCGCGTTTCGCGATGCGATTCACGAACTGGAGCGGCTGGAATTGGTCGAACCGATCCGCGAGTACATTCGCGCGGACCAGCCGTTCCTCGGCATCTGTCTCGGCCTGCAACTTCTCTTCGACGTGAGCTACGAGGATGGCGAATGGCCGGGCCTCGGCGTGCTGCCGGGCGAGGTGGTGCGGTTCCCCGCGCTGGCCGATCTCAAGGTGCCGCACATGGGTTGGAACACGCTGCAACCGGTCGGCTCACCGAGGTTGCTGGCCGATCTCCCCGCCGAGGCTTCCGTCTACTTCGTCCACAGTTACTATGTCGTCCCGCGCGACGAGTCGGTCATCGCCGCTCGCACCGAGTACGGCGTGCCGTTCACGTCGATGATCGCGCGCGGCAACCTGTTCGCCACACAGTTCCATCCCGAGAAGAGCCAGAAGGTCGGGCTGAAACTGCTGGAGAACTTTGCAGCGATGTGAGTCCAGGGTCGGAAGTACGATGACAGTGTGCGACATAGAAGCCTGACGCGCAAGCGAAGGATCTGCTGCGATATTCCTTCGCTTGCGCGACAGGCTTCTGTGTGACCGTGAATAATCCGAGCTAATGACAATTTCCCCAACCTCATCCAGGCCCGATCATCAATCATGGAAATCCTTCCCGCCATCGACCTGCGTGGTGGTCAGTGCGTTCGTCTGCGACAGGGCGACTACGCTCAAGAGACGGTGTTCTCGAACGATCCGGCCGAGATGGCCCGACGTTGGGCGGGCGACGGCGCGACACGGCTCCATCTGGTGGACCTCGACGGAGCCAAGGCCGGTCGGCCGGTGAATATCGACGCGATCCGGGCCATCGTGGACGCGGTTTCGATCCCGTGTGAATTGGGTGGCGGGCTGAGAGATGAGGCGTCGATCCGGCTGATGCTGGACGAGGTCGGCGTTGATCGGGCGATCATCGGCACGCAGGCCCTCAAGCAACCCGATTGGTTTCGTGAAATGACGCGGCTGTTTCCCGGACGAGTCGCACTCGGGCTGGACGCCCGTGACGGGATGGTCGCGACGGCCGGATGGCTCGACGTTTCGCAGACCTCGGCGATTGATTTGGCTCGCCAGTTTGTGGGCCTCGACCTCGCGGCCGTCATTTACACGAACATCGCCAACGACGGGATGATGCAGGGCGTCGATGAAGCGACGATTCGCGACATGCTCGCGCTGGCGGATCTCGGCCTGCCCGTGATCGCATCGGGGGGAGTGACCACGCTGGCGGATGTCGAACGGCTGGCAGCCGTCTCGCGCCGGCAGCCGAAGCTGGTCGGAGCCATCATCGGCCGGGCGATCTACGAGGGCACGATCCGCGTCGCCGAGGCCGTGCGGATTTCCGACTGGAAATCGGCGGGCGGCTGCGCGTAGACTTTCGTCTGTTCGGCCCAAAAGAAAGAAGCCCCATGACTGATGATCTCGCCAACATCGATCTGAACCAGTTGAGCGTTGCCGAGCAAATCCTGCTCGTCGAGGATCTGTGGGATCGCATCGCGCTGAAGCAGGGCGAGCACTCGCTCTCGGAGAGTCAGCTCGCCGATCTCGACCGACGCTTGGACGACTTCGAACAAACCGGCGACGCTGGCGACTCGTGGGAAGCGGTCAAGGCTCGCATTCTGGAGCGGCGCAAGTGCTCCCCCTACGATCAACGTTTCGTTTCTTCGCCGGGCGCGAAGAATTTGGAACGCTGATTGACACTCATCTTCGCTGATTCGGATGAGTGAAGATCAGCGAAGATCAGTGTTCTGTCTTTCGGATGCCGTTCTCCGTTCAGTTTGGTTGCGGCAAAACGAAGTGAAGCTGTGCTGTGGCGATCCGTCGGGTTGGCAGGAGCGCCTCTCTGACGACTGACGACAACGCGATTCGATGCGGAATGGCCACGTCCCGTTGGAATCGGCTCGTTCGATATCGCTGTCTCCGGCCAACGGTTCCGCAGGATCGGAACCGGACGAGACATTTCTCCGGCCTCGCCGGTCTCTCGCCACGATGCGTTCTCTTCGTTCCGACCTAGGCTTCAGTTGGTTGGGAACTGGGAATGAATTGATCGGGGGAAGAACGCTATATGTCGCTGACGCCGTTACTCGACGATGTTCTCTCCAAGTCCTCCTCGCCCGAGTCGAGGCTCCGGCGGGATTTCGTCGGCTCCATCGAGCAGGCCGCCGACCTGTTTACGCTGTTCGCCAGTGAGCAACGGTTGGACATGCTGCTCGCGTGGCAGATCGTGCATCGGTTGAGAAGCCATCTCACGGATGATCGCGATGCGGCCGTGGCACTCGCGGCACAGCCGCTGTACGACAGCTATCCCGTGCGTCACAGCGTGCAGTCTTCGCTGCTGTCGATGGCGCTGGGGATCGAGTCGGAGTTGACCGAGGACGAGTTGCTGGCACTGGGGCTCGGCGCGTTGGTGCATGACGCGGGGATGCTGCTGATGCCCGCGCGGCTGATCGGCGCGGAGGCGATCAGCGATCGAGACCGTCGCGAACTGATGCGTCATCCGCAGCATGTCGTCGCGGCCCTGGAGCAGTCGGTGCAGGCTCCGGCCAGGTCGATTCAAGTGGCCGCGCAAATTCACGAGCGACTGGACGGCAGCGGCTATCCGCTCGGACTGCAAGGGGGCGAGATTCACCGGCTGTCACGACTGGCGATGGTGGCCGACACCTTTCTGGCGATGATCGCACCGCGTCCGTACCGGCCGGCGCACGAACCGTATCGCGCCGTCGAAGAGTTGTTGTTCGCGGCGCATCGCGGCCGGTTCGATCCCGCCGCCGTGAGGATTCTGCTGCGAGTCGTCGCGCTGTTCCCGGTCGGCTCGTGCGTCTGGCTGAGCGACGGTCGAGTGGCCCGAGTCCAGCGCGGCAACCGTCACGCGGTCGATCGCCCGGTGGTCGTGGCTCTCGATCTGGAACGCGATCCGCCGACGCTCGATGTCCTCGATCTCTCACTTCACCCGGAACTGGTCATCGTCAGCGTCGGCGAACTGGCCGCGAACTCGCAAGTCAGCGACTGACACCTGCGGCCTCAATTCATGCTGCGGGAGGCGGTCAAAGAGTGCGGTATGGAAGCCTGACGCGCAAGCGAAGGATCTGCTGCGACATCCCTTCGCTTGCGCGTCAGGCTTCAA
>JAYUFF010001003.1:0-9040 GCA_043738825.1 Schlesneria sp. | reverse complement strand
CCGGTGCCGCAGGCTGGCTTCCTCACGAGCAGTTGTTGGACGGGGTCGCTCGACAGGGGGCAGCGCTCAGCATCGCTCCGGGTCAGGTCTCGGCCGTCGGCACGAATCCCCTTTCCGTGGAATTGCTGATCCTACCGATCATGTTTGGGGGAACGGCACAGGGTCTGATTGAGTTGTTTCGCGCGGCGAGTCCGGCTCCCGACAACCCGGCACTGGTGGCCGCGCGGATCGGCGAGCTGGGTCAGTGGTGCGAGTTCCTCGGCGACTACATCCGTTCGCGCGAGCTGGCCTCACTCGCGACACAGACCGAAAGTGAGGCGTTGCTGCGCAGCTTCGTGATGCGGCTGCACGGCGCGATGACGAAACAAGAAGCCGCGCTCGTGGCGGTCAATGAGGGACGGCAGGCCATCGGCTGCGAACGTGTCTCGCTCGGTTGGCTCGTCGGCGGGCGGGCAACAATCTTAGCGGTGAGCGGTCAGGAGACGATCAACTCCCACTCGAACGTGGTCCGCGCGCTGATCGGTTTGACGAAGGTCGCGGTCAAATCCGGGCAACCGTTGAACATGGGATTTCCTCGCGCCGAACAGGGGGCAGCGCCGTTAGAAACGTCTGCGGCCCAAACGCCTCTCGAAATCTATCGATCCGCCGTCGAAGCCTACCCGGCCGCCGAGCGGCCTCGATGGCTGCTCGTCATCCCGATTGTCGAGCCGAGTGAAGCGAAGCACGCGCCAACCAAACGGCTCGGCGCGCTGATCGTCGAACAGTTTCGAGCGGACTCGATTCCGCCTGCGAATGTGCAGCGAGCGGTCGTGGTGGCGGATCAGGTTCGCGTGGCGATGCAGCGGACGGAGTTGCTCGCAGCGATTCCGTTCCTGTCGTGGTGGAAACGGGCGGCGGCCACGAGTTGGCTGCTGCGCTGCGGGCGTTTGCTCCTGATGCTGGCGGTCGTGTGCGGCATTGTCGCGGTGGCGACCGTGCCGATCGAGATGCGTTTGGCGGCCGACGGCGAACTGCGGTGCGAATCGCGCCGCACGGTCTTCGCTCCCGAAGACGGCATCGTGCGCGAGGTGCTCGTCCGTCACGGCGACACACTGGTCGCGGGGCAGCGAATGCTGAGCCTCGACAATTTTGAACTGGCCGCGCGGCAGCGCGATCTCACCGGTCAACTGTTGCAAGCGCGCGAACGACAGAAGTCGCTCGAAGCCCGACGCTCGGGATCGCGGCTGACTGAGCGGGAACAGATCGACTTGCAAACGGCTTTGGTGGAGTCGTCCCTCGCGGCCGAGCATCTCGAACAGCAGATTCAACGCATGCAGGAACGGGTTGACCGGCTGGTCGTCGTCGCACCCGAGGCGGGTGTCGTCACGAATTGGAATCTGGAGCAGACTCTGCTGCATCGGCCGGTGCGACAGGGAGACGCCCTGTTTCAGCAGATCGATCCCAAGGGGCGATGGATCGTCGAACTGCGACTGCTCGAAGATCGGTCGGGGTACGTCGCGCGACGGCTGAGTGAATTGAAAGAGCACGAGAAGCTGACCATCGACTTCATCCTCGCGACGGAGCCGGAGAGGCGTTATCCGGGGACGGATTTGGAACTCTCTCCGCGCACCGACCTGACGGCGGACGGACACATCGTCCGCGCGATCGTCGAACTCGATCCGGCCAATTCTCCGCCCCTGCGCGATGGAGCCGAAGTGAAGGCTCGTCTGAACTGCGGCCAGCGTTCGGTCGGCTTTGTGCTGTTCCGGGAGTTGATCGAAGTCATCGACACGTATCTGTGGTACTGACTCGCCCTGAAACGGTGCCGAGAGATTTGAGCGGCCGATCCCAGATTCGCAGCAGTTCCCAATGGTGCCTCACTCCAGGCCGCGTGCGGTATAACGCAAAGCCGCAAGGTCGCCCACGAGACTCGACGCTGATCGGTTGTGGCCTGTCCCGTAGGGCTTACAATCCGCTCGCCGAGTCGATCACAATTTCCCTTGCGCCGATCATTCACCAGCAGGAAGCTAGGTGCCCATGTCCGTCCCCGGTCAGATCAAACCCACCGACAAGACGATCAAGAACTATCACGCCGCGCTGCAAGGCTACAGCGACGAGCGGGTCACGCACGAGGGGGCGACCGAGACCGCCTTTCAACACCTGCTGGCCGAGACCGCCAAGTCGCGCGGCTGGTTCTTGATCCCCAAACTCTCCTTCAAGCGCGGCGGCAAGCAGATCATTCCCGACGGCACGCTGCGCGACGAGTTCAGCCTGCATCGCGGCTATTGGGAGGCCAAGGACACCGACGACAACCTGACCGCCGAGATCGTCAAGAAGACGGCGAAGAGCTACCCGCTGACCAACACGGTTTTTGAAGACACCCGCCGCGCGGTCCTCTTCCAGAACGGCGCGGTCGCGTTTGAGGCCGACTTGCAGCAGCCGCAGCAACTGGCCGACCTGCTCAATGCGTTCTATGCCTTCACCGAACCCGACATTGAGGGGTTTGAACAGGCCGTCGATGAGTTCAAGGATCGCGTCCCGGAGCTGGCTTTGGCGCTGGCGGCCAAGATCACGCAAGCCCATGCCGACAACCTCAAGTTTCAGGACGCCTTCGACGGCTTCTACGACCTGTGTCGCACGGCGCTCAACCCCAACCTCAGCTCGGCCGCCATTGACGAGATGCTGATTCAGCACCTGCTGACCGAGCGGCTGATCCGCAAGATTTTCGACCATCCCGAATTTTCGCAGCGGAACGTGATCGCCATCGAGGTTGAAAAGGTGATCGCCGCGCTGACGAGCAAGAGCTTCAACCGGGACAGCTTCCTGAAGTCACTCGACCGTTTTTACCGGGCCATCGAAAACGCCGCCCGCATCTTGGAAGACTTCAGCGAGAAGCAGCACTTCCTGAACACGGTCTACGAGCGGTTCTTTCAGGGCTATTCGGTCAAGACGGCCGACACGCACGGCATCGTCTACACGCCGCAGGAGATCGTCGATTTCATGTGCGCCAGCGTGGTCGAGGTGCTGAAGGACGAGTTCGGAAAGGAACTCGGCGACGAGGGCGTTCAGATTCTCGACCCCTGCACGGGGACGGGCAACTTCCTCGTCAACCTGCTGCGCCGCATCCCCAAGAAGCATCTGGCCCGGATGTATCGCGACCAGCTTTTCGCCAACGAGGTGATGCTGCTGCCGTACTACATCGCCGCGCTGAACATCGAACACGCCTACTTCGAGTTGACGGGCGACTACGAACCGTTCGAGGGCCTCTGCTTCGTCGATACGCTCGATCTGGCCGAGAACCGGCAACTGGCCATGTTCACGGAAGAGAACTCGGCCCGCGTGGCAAGGCAGAAGAAGGCTCCGATCACTGTCATCATCGGCAATCCGCCGTACAACGTCGGCCAAGTCGATGAGAACGACAATAATAAGAACCGCAAATACTCGGTCATTGATGGACGCATCAAGCAGACTTACGGAAAGGATTCCAAGGCGACATTGAATACAAAGCTGTATGACCCTTACGTGAAGTTCTTCCGTTGGGCGATGGATCGTTTGAACGGTCGCGATGGCATCGTCTGCTTCGTGACGAACAACAGCTTCGTCGAGCAAATCGCCTTTGACGGGATGCGCAAACATCTGTTAAAGGATTTCTCGCGGGTCTATCACCTCCATCTGGAGGGCAATGTCCGGCAGAATCCGAAGTTGAGCGGAACGGCCTACAACGTATTCGGCATTCAGGTGGGAGTCGGCGTCACCGTCGCCGTTCGCGCCCAGCAACATAAAACTCCTAAGCTGTCGTTTCATCGCATTGACAAGTACCTTCGCCGCGCAGGAAAGCTCGCGTGGCTGGCACAACACCAAAGCGTGAGCGGTGTGAAATGGAAGAAGTTGACACCGGATGACAAGCACACTTGGCTGGTGCCGAAGAATGCGAGTGAGTTCGCCGGGTTCATCGCCATCGGCGACAAGGAAACCAAGGGCGACGCCGCCGACACCTCGAACATCATTTTCAAACTGTTCTCACTCGGGTTGGCCACGAACCGCGACGAATGGGCGTACGACTTCAACCGCGATGGAGTCGCTTCCAAAATGAAGCGGCTGATTACGAACTACAACTACGAGCTGTTTAGGCTCTCTCAGGAGGACGCTCTTCCTGCAAACATCGACGACTTCGTAAACAATGACCCCAAGTTCATCAAATGGACTGACCGGTTGAAGGAATCGCTCCTCGCCAAAAAGGTGATCAAGTTTCAACCGTCAAAGGTCCGCTCCGCTTTGTACCGACCGTTTACTCGCCGGTGCGTCTATTTCGACCATTTGATGAACCAACGCCGGTATCAACAGCATCACATCTTCCCGGTCCTCGACACTGAGAGCGAGAACCGAGCGATTGTCGTGTCCGAGATTGGTTATCGCGCTGATGAAGTAAGTACGCTTATTACCAACTGCGTGCCGGACCTCCATCTATGTGCATCGCTGGACGGTCATCAGTGTTTTCCGTTCTACGTCTATGATGTGGATGGAAGTAACCGCCGTGACAACATCACTGACTGGTCGCTTGAGCAATTCCAGCAACACTACAAATTGAAGCGAATCAAAAAGTGGGACATCTTCTACTACGTCTATGGTCTGTTGCATCAACCCGGCTATCGCGAGAAGTTTGCCGACAACCTCAAACGTGAGTTGCCTCGCATTCCGTTTGCCTCCGATTTCATGGCGTTCAAGAAGGCAGGATCGAAACTGGCCGAACTTCATTTGGGGTACGAGGGCGTCGATCCCTATAAGTTCAACTGGATCGAAACGCCCGGCGTGCCGCTGTCGTATCGGGTCGAGAAGCTGAAGCTGACGAAGGACAAGACGGCGGTGATCGTCAATCCGTCGCTCACCCTGTCCGGGATTCCGCCCGAGGCGTTTGAGTACCGACTCGGGAATCGGAGTGCCTTAGAGTGGGTGATCGACCAGTATCAGGTTTCCGAAGACAAACGGAGCGGCATCCGCTCCGACCCCAACCGCGCCGACGATCCCGAATACATCGTCCGCCTGATCGGCCAGGTCACCCACGTCAGTGTCGAGACCGTCCGCATCGTGAACAGCCTGCCAGACTTCGCGTAGTGCCGGAACTCGCGCGGGGAGCAGTCGAGCCGAGCAACAAGAGTTCCGTGGGTCCGGCCTGCTCATGTTGGCGCAAAGGTACGGCGACGCTTTCAAGAATGTGTTTGGACCGTCGGTTGAATTGTGGTCCCGGTGCGTTTAGCGTGCCGCCTCTCGACTCGCGTTCGCCGGTTCATTTCCCGTTTCAGAAGGACTCGCACTGTGAACAGACATGACTTCGATTGGCCGCGTGTTCCATCAACGGGTTGCACGGCGGTGCTCATGATCGTCGTTCTCGCGCTGAGTACGGCTCGGTCTGCGGACGCTCAGGGGGTTCTGCCCGAGGCGGTCTTGAAGAAGATCAAGCACGCGACGGTTCACTTGAAGGTGAAGCTGTCGACCGGCTCCGACGTGGAAGCGAGCGGTTGGTTTGTTGAGCCGGGGTTGATCGCCACGAACGCTCATGTGGTTGGCTTGCAGGGGCAGGATGCCAAGATCCCCCTGCGGATTGACGCGATCACCGACAGCGGAGAGCCAAGCAGCAAGACACTCGTCGCCAGATTCGCGGGGGGAGACATCGATGCCGACCTGGCGGTGCTGCGGGTGAAGGGAGACGATCTGCCGGAGCCTCTGACGATGGGCTCGACGGCGGGCTTGGTCGAAACGCAGGAAGTCCTGGTCTTCGGATTTCCGTTTGGCAAGCAGCTCGGCAAGGCCATCACCGTCAGCAAGTCCAGCGTGACAAGTCTGCGCAAGGTCGGCGGGGAACTGAGTCAGATCCAGGTCAACGGCGGCATCCACTCCGGCAATTCCGGTGGCCCCGTGGTGAACCTCAACGGTGAGGTGGTGGGCATCGCAGTCAGCGGCATCACGGGAACCAACATCCACCTGGCCGTTCCCGCCGACAAGCTGTCCCGATTGCTCAACGGCATCGTGGTCGGATTGACACCGCAACCGGCGGTCACCGAAAACGGTCAAATCCGAATTCCGATCCGAATCACCATTCGCGATCCGCTCAAGCGAATCAAGAACCTGCAGCTGGAGCACTGGGTCGGTTCGTTGGGCAAGACCACGTCGCGTCCCGCTTCCGAGACGCTTCCCGAGCCTCTGATCGGAGACGGAGACATCCAGACCGTGGACTTCCACTTCGACGGCAAGACGGCCTATGCCGATTGCGATGTACACGTGCCGCCGCTGGCCGATGCCCAGGCGTGCCATTGGTTGCGAGTCGCCTACATCGATGGCTTGGACCAATCGCATTGGACGGCCGCCGTGGGAAACATCCGTCCCATTCCGACCGAACGCCGCGAGATCACCCTGAAGTTCCAGCCGCAGACCGGCCGCGCGATGCCGATGAAACTCAGCAACGATTCGACGTTCAAGGTGCAGCGCGGCAAGACATCGGAAACCGGTTCGATGCAGGTGCGGGTCGTCACCAGTCCCGTCTATCTGGCTCCGACCGAACCCGACGGAGACATCCCGCTGAAGTGGAAGTACAGCTCCGTCAGTCTGGGAGTGAAGCTCAACGGAGAACCGGTCAAGGTCAAGGAGAAGTGGAGTCCGCTCTCGAACAACTTCATCAAGACGGCCGCGACGCTCGAATTTGCCGACAATGGTTCCGTGGTCAATTCGCACGCGGACATGGGCAAGGCCGATCCGGACATGAAGAGCACCCTGACCGCCATCAGCGAGCATCTGCTGCAGTCAGTGGAAGTGCTCTCCGTTCCGCTGCCAGACGGACCGCTCCGGCCGCTCGACAGACTTCGTGCGCCAAGAACGCTGTTGATCGGGTTGCCTGGAACGTTCGTCACCGCACAGGCCGACATCCGATACCAGTACCTCGGCGTGAGAACCGTCCTTGATGGAAGTCAAACCGCCGTCTTTCAATTGACCGGATCGCTGCGGCCCCGACGGGGTGACGACGCCAAGATCGGCGGTCGAGTCACGGGCGGAGTCGATCTGCTCCTTTCCACCGGTGAGATTTACGCCGGTGTGGCCAACGTGCTGGTCGATATGGAAGTCTTCGAGGCGGGACAGATTCGCCTGCAGGGTTCGCTGTCGATCGACTATCGCCGTCCCCCCGGCAGTGAGACGAAGCCCGCCACTCAGGACGGCAAAGAGCCGTCGGCAGAACCATCAACCGATGAGAAAACTCCGCCCGACAATGCCAAGCCGGTCGTTGAAGTCAAAGCTGAGACGAAGCCGTGACCGCGACACCGGTTGATCTCCGCTGGTCAAACGGGTCGAGGCGGATTGTCTCAGCACTGTCGAACTTGGTGACAACTGGGGACGTGCCGCTGAGGCGGAGTCTGCGGAGCCACAGGGCTGATGCGTCACAGGTGGCCACGACCGTCACCGCTGCGCGATGACTTCGCAGATGCGGACGCCGAACTTGTCATCGACCACGATCACTTCGCCGCGCGCGACGAGTCGGCCGTTGGCGAGAATGTCGATCGGATCGCCAGCCGCCTTGTCGAGCGGGACCACCGAACCTTCACGCAGTTGCAGCAGTTCCTCGATCGTGACTTCGGCGCGGCCGAGTTCGAGCGTCACATCGAGTTCGATGTCGCCGAGTGCTGCGAGCGACAGGCCGCTCGCGGAACCTGTCGCCTGGGCGGGATCGAACGATGCGAACGGAAGGGGCTTCGAGACGGCGGTCTTCGAGACAGTGGGCTTCGCGATCGTCGCCGCGACGCCGGGCGAGTCGTCTCGTGTGGACATCGCGTCCGCCAACTGTTGCTCGGCCTGCCGCAGCAGTTCGTCGGCGGGAAGCATGTTCTCCGGCCAGTCTCGCTCCGCGAACGAATCGGCGACAGTGGCCTCGGCAAACGACGTGTTTCGCAGGTGCTGCACGTCGCCCGGCCCGAGCGGTTCGTGGGAGACCACGTCCGAGCGGATTGCCGACTGTCGCTCGCGGGCCGCGCGCAGCAGCGTTTCAATCTGTTCGGCGGTCAACGGCTTGGGGGTCGGTTCGCTCACGGTGGGGACTCGGCAACGGCTGGGCAAGGTTCGATGAGTGCCGCGCGGGATATACGCCACACTTGGGGGTTCCGTCAATGCGTCTGCGGACAACTCCACGTATACTCTCGCGGTCCAAGCAGGCGGTCTACCGTAAGACAGTTTTCTTGCGGCAGCTTTGGTGGGCTTTGCACAAATAATGTAGGGTGGGCACTGCCCACCACAATCAAAGGCGTATTGGTGGGCAGTGCCCACCCTACATTTTTTGTGCAAAGCCGCTGACGCCACCCGGCTCACCGAGACTTTCACCGGAAGAGAACATGGCGAAGCAGTACATCCTGAGCGTGTTGGCGGCCAACCGAACCGGCATCCTCGCGGCGGTGGCGAATGCCCTCGACGAGTTGGGCGGCAACACGCTCGATGTCAGTCAGGCGGTGATCCGTCAGTTCTTCACGATGATCGTCGCGGCCGAGTTCCCCGAGAACCGCGACCCCGAAGTCATCATCGATCACATTCGCGCCGTCTGCCGGCCGTTCGGAGCCGAAGTCGCGCTGAAGGATCCCGCCGACGAAGCGGCCTTTGAACACTTGGAGCCTGCTCCCGACCGGCAGCGTTACGTGTTGACGATTGCGGGACCGGATCGACCGGGTGTGCTGAGGTTCATCGCGCACCGGCTGGCCCAGGACGGCATCGACCTCGTCGATTTGCAGGGACAGCGGCGCGAGGAGGATCGGACGTTCCTGTTCTCGATGGAACTGGACGCGCCGCTCGGCATCGACGCCCTGCAACTGCGGCGCGAGTTGGAGGTCGAGTTCGAGCGGGACGGCATCACGGTCGCGTTGCAGCATCGCCGCGTCCTCGCCGCACTCGCGCATCCCGAACCGATGGGTTTCAACGTCGTCTCGAAGAGTTATCCGTATTCCTGACCGACCGAAGAGATTGTGTTTGTAGGGTGGGACGAGTCTTCGACGGCCCACCAATCACCTGGCCGAATTGGTGGGCCGTCGAAGAC
>JAYUFF010001002.1:0-9048 GCA_043738825.1 Schlesneria sp. | reverse complement strand
CCGGCCGCTGGCCTTCAGGGCAAAATGGCTTCCCGAACGGACGACGGTCTCCTCGACCAACACTTCCCCGCAGATGTTCTCGCTCGCCAGGACGGGGTAGCCAGCCGCAATCGTCCCGACGATTGGCACGGCGACGAGCCGGGACACGCTCGCGCGCGTGGCTTCGGCGGGCCGCAGGACCGTCAAACTACGGGCCTTGAATGGCTCACGCTTCACATACCCGTTCCGCTCCAGCCGCTGAAGTTGTTCGTTGACGCTCGGAGCGGAAATCTCGACCCGTTCCGCGAGTTCCCGCACGGTCGGCGAAATTCCCCGCTGCAAGATGCACGATTCGAGTTCGCGCAGAATCCGGGCCTGCGATTCTGTCAGCGTCGTCAATTGCGGGCGACCACGTTTCGGCATGGAACTCTGCTCGCCTCTGCACCTGGGAGATTGGCTCGGCATCATGTCGTCATGATGCCGAGCCAATTATACATAACTAAAATGATTATTATGCCTTACTTAAGAACGGTCAATTCATCGGACAGGAATTGTCGGGGACTTGAACAACGTGAGGGGAATCGCCTAATTCCACCAATGGGTCACGCAGACCACCCAGACGTTTGGCGCTTTGTCAGGGATGGATTTCACGCAATACTCACGAACCAGTGTCTGAGAAATGCACTCATTCCCCGAATCAGGAAACAACTGTGGGTCGCCTCTGTTTGTTGGTTGTGTTCTCGGTGCTTCTGACCAACGAAGTGATAGCCGACGGTCCAGCCGTTGTGGATGCTCGCACACTCCATCACAAAGTCCTCTGCGGCTATCAGGGGTGGTTCCGTTGTCCTGATGACACGACCAAACAAGGTTGGCGGCATTGGAGTCGAAACGGCAGGACAATTGGCCCCGACACGCTGACGTTTGAGATGTGGCCTGATCTGAACGAGTTCGACGATGACGAGAAGTATCTCGCTCCCGGCTTCACATTCACGGATGGCAAGCCCGCTCATCTGTTCAGTTCAGCTAATCCAAAAACAGTGGATCGTCACTTTCGTTGGATGCAGCAGCACGGCATCGACGGAGTATTCCTTCAGCGGTTCCTCGCTGATCTTCAAAGCCCGTCAGTGGACCAAGTGCTTGCCAATGTGCCGCAGTCAGCCAACAAAACGGGGCAAGCGTTCGGTCTCTGTTACGACCTGAGTGGGACACCCAAGGAGAAGGTCTACGACTTGCTCGTTTCGGACTGGAAGCGATTGGTGGATGAAAAGCAGATCACCAAGGATGACTGCTACCTGCACCACAACTGCAAGCCAGTGCTGTTCATTTGGGGCTTCTTCAGTGATCGGTTCGGTCCAGAGTTGGCCAACAAGATCATCGACTTCTTCAAGGACGATCCCAAGTACGGAGTCACGCTCGTCGGAGGTTGCCAGTGGTATTGGCGTACCGAGAAAGATCAGGAGTGGAGCAAAGTGTTTCGTCGCTTCGATGCCATCAGCCCGTGGAATGTTGGCAACAACATGACGGTGAATGGGCAACGGCACGCTGCTACGGGGTACTGGAAAGAAGACCTCGCAGAAACGAAGAAGGCGGGTGTGAAATACTTGCCTGTCATCTATCCGGGATTTGGCTGGACCAATTTGCAGGGGCCAAAGGCCGCAAAGGATGACCTACCCCGTTTGGGAGGCGAGTTCTTTTGGAGGCAGTTCTCGACCGCAGCGGACCTCGGTGTCGAGATGGCTTACGTTGCGATGTTTGACGAAGTGGATGAAGCCACGGCCATCTTCAAAGTCAGCAACACTCCACCCAAGCCGGGTCGCTTCGTGACTTACGAGAGCCTGCCGAGTGATTGGTATTTGCGACTGACCGGTGAAGGCACGAAGTTGATTCGTGGCGAGCGAGAGAATCAGAAGACCATTCCGATCAAGCCATGACCGTCAGAGATTGCACGCCGACGATGAACCTAGAATGGGCAATGAGAATCGGCTTCGGTGAGGACGACTGATGGACACCATTGAATTGGCAGACGGCGGCCTGTTTCTGTACGACGATGCCTTTCTGCCGCCGGATGTCGCCCATCACTACTTCGCCGAGTTGAGGGACGAGTCCGCTTGGGTGCAGAAGCCAGCGGCCTTTGGTCATCTGCAACCCCGATTGACCGCCTCATACGGCGAGGAGGGCACCACCTACCGCTATTCCGGCACAGAGAACAAAGCCCTGCCGTGGACAGCGACGTTGCTGGAGATCAAACAGAAGATCGAGGCTGTTCAAGGGGAGTACAATTACTGCCTGTTGAACCGTTACCGTTTCGGGGCAGACAGCGTGGGAATGCACGCCGACGACGAGCCGGGAATGGGCAACGTGATCGGCTCTCTTTCGTTGGGGGGCACCCGGACGTTTCGGATTCGGCACAACATGACGAAAGAAACAAAGTCGTTCCTTGTGGGCAATGGAACGCTCATCATCATGGCTGGCACCATGCAGAAATTCTGGAAGCACGAAGTCCCAAAGACCACAGAGAACGTCGGGGAGAGAATCAACCTGACGTTCAGGAAGATCGAGAAGCAGTGATCGTTTCTCCGAAGTGAACGAAGAGAAGTCTCCATGTCGCATCGTCTAGCAATCGCTTTGGTCGTCACGGCTACCTTCGCCAGCTTGATGGGCGTCGTCACGGCTGATGGCGACAAGCAGCCGACGTTCAAGATCACGACGAAGCGAGACACCGACAATGTGGAAGTCAAATTCGAGAAGGAGATGACGGTGTTCTCGGTCCACAGCCCGTTCGGGATCAGTCACGCCGTCATCGAACGGACGGAAGAAAAATGGCCGGAAGGCGTCGTGCTGCGTCTGCACTTGAAAGGTCTGGAGAACTTCCGTGCCTCGAACGGCAAAGTCACGCTCGATGCTGCGGTGTCGAGTTCTGATGACAGGCAGCGAGTGCGGTTGTGGAAGAACGGCAAGGAAGACTCGCCATTGGACTCCACAAGTCCGCACTGGATGGCAATTCGCATGATCGGCAACGATGGTAAACCGGCCAAGGACATTCCGCTGAAGGACGGCTTCTTTGAGATGCAGTTGCCGAAGGCGTTCTTCGAGGACAATCCGAAGTCGATCACGGTCAATTGGATCGACTTCTACCGGACTTGATGGAGTCGCAATGACATTGCCGTCAGGCCCTGGTGCCACATCACGCCGGACCTGCAAGTCGTGAAGCCGGGGCGAGAGAGGTCGGACACCTTTCTCTTCCTCGGACTGCGAGCAAGGATCGACTTCTAATCCTTGCCGTTGGGTTTTCACCGTCATGGTTTATTTTTTCTTCGGCACATAGTCCAGCGCAGCACCGACGGGGACGAGGGGTTCACGCTCCACGCTCTGCTCGAACTCCCGTAGAATCCTGCCGGTGTGACCGAAAACCCAGGTATGCAAATGCGGGTAGTTGAAGGGTTCTCGTTCTTTGGGATCGACGACGAGGTTGATGAGATAGGGCGTGGGCAACTGCTTGGCCGGATCGGTCATGTATTTTTGATCGACCAGCTTCATTTTGAAGTTGCCCCATTTTACTCCGTACAGCGTGCTGTTCATCCAATACGGAAAACCTTCCCTTGCTGACTTCTCCTGTTTTCTCTCGAAAAAATTCACGCTGATCCTTGCCGTCAATGACACGGTCCTTGGGAATGTCGGTGCCAGTCCAGCGAACAAGCGTGGTGAACATATCAGTGATATGTACGATCTCGTTGTTCTCCGTTCCGGCTGGCACTTTGCCTGGGTAGCGAACGATACAGGGGGCGCGTAAGTTGCCCTCGCTGCCTGCGAAGTACGAGCCTTCAAAAAATCCCGACGTGCCTCGCCACGGCAATACCTCCTCCGCCCCGTTGTCCCCTGAAAAGACGACACTTGATGAGGTCTTCCGATGCACCGAGGAAGGCTTTGAACGCCTCTTCGCCATCGCAGCGACCGAGGATGTGGCCGTCCGGCGTGATGACCATTTCGTTCAACCGTGGTGTGGTCCAATCTTCTTCGAGCAGGCAACCGAGGATGGCTTGGAAGTGATCGCTGACTTGGACTGAACGGAGCTTGCGAGCAGCGTCTTGGCGAATCTGGTCGGGTTCACGGATGGGGAGGTCGTTGGGGGTCATAATGTTTCACCGTCTTCGATTATCGTGTTCACACACCCGCCAAGTGACCGACCTCGATCAATCGCTCAAAGTGCCGCTCCACTTGTTCCGGCAACTTTCCGCCAGTCACGAGCAGGCCCAATTCCATGATGATGGTGAAGACGTACTCGGTGAGATTTGCACTCGACAGGAACATTTGGTGCCCATCGGCCACGGCGCATTTGCCGGGGCTTACTTGATTCTGCTCACAAATCCATTCCCGCACCGTTGTCCCTTAGCCACTCCTTCCGCTCTTGGTAGTCCGGCATCACCTTGTCCACTTGGTTCCAGAAGGCTGCCGTGTGGTTCGGGTAGATCAGGTGAGCAAGCTCGTGGACCACGAAGTAATCGAGGATGGTCAGCGGGGACATCATGCACTTCCAGTGGAAGTTCAAATTGCCGCCCGGCGTGCAGGATGCCCAACGATGCTTGAGGTCGATGACCTTGATCGACTTTGGCTCTACGTCCATCTTTGCCTGGAAATAGGCGACTCGTGGCGGGATGCGAGCGGCTCCCTTCTCTTTGTAGAACGCTTTGAAGGCGGCGTCGGCATCGGGGATTGAGCCGTTGTTGGCCCGGAGGCAGAAGTACCCATCCTTGAGCATCAGCGGCTCGGCAAGATCAGGAACCAACTTCAGGCGGTACGAGCGTCCAAGGTATAGAAAGCCTTCACCGTTGACGTAATCACGATGAACTCGCCGGGCGTTGAGGTCTTGCCACTCGGCGAGATTCCGATAAATCCACTTCCGTTTGCTCTCCAGCAACTCTTCGATCTGCCGCTCAGACAACTTCTCCGGCACCAGCAGAGACACTCCACCTTCCCGCTCAATGTAGATGCTGGCGGTTTTGCGGCGGCTCCGGGCTAACGTGTATTCGATGTCCTTGAAGGTCCGCTTCATGACAGGATGTCCTTGTGCCGGACCTTTGCCAAGGCGGTGATCTCCGTCACGATCTTGTCGCTCTTGCTCACGATCTCGTCGATGTTTGAGAACAGCAGCAGGTCGGAAAGTTCTCCCTTGAGCTGGCTGACTTCCGGGGCGTTGCTCCAGAAGTTGATGATGCCGATGGTTCGTTTCAGTTTTTCAAGCACAAGAGACACCAGCGACATCACCGTGGCTGCATGTTGTGCTGGGATGCCTCTCTTGCCGAAAGCGATTAGCCCGATCAGATCGAAGAACGGTCCCGACCGTGGGTCTTGCTCGTCCTTTCGTCCCGCCTCGGCCTCGTTTCGCAGATCGAAGAGATGACGGCAAAGCTCGTCCCAATTCTCCTTGTGCTGCTGGATCAACGATTCCAGTTTGTCGCTCAGTTTTTGGAACAGCACGGGGTCTTCATCGAAGTGGATTTTGCAGTGCTTGCGAATGGCGTGTTCCATTTCACTGGCCTTGGCCTTTGGTGATTGGTTCTTCTCAAGCTCCTGAATGAACTGAGGCGACATCAATTCGACCGGCTTGATCTTCGGGTTGATCCCCAGGCTGATGAGATGTTCGTTGATGAGCATCCTCACCTTTTCGCCAGCACCGGAAATACTCAGCGTGTCGTCCTTGTAGCGATCCTTGACCTTCGCCAGCAGATAGCCGAACCGCTTCGCCGGAATCTTGAACGGGTTCGCCGCCGCATTCGGCAGGATGATGTCCATGCTCTGAAGGAATTTCTTCAGGTAGACCTCGAAGTCGGCCCGTTGCTTCAGGTCTTTCATCCCCTCGATGGCCAGTTCCAGAATGTCGTAGATGCGTTGTGGCTCAGCGATCTTCTGCTGCACCCACGGTTCGATCTCGGCCACGCCTTGATCTTGGAAGAGTTGCACCAGCCGCCGGTATCGAGACTCCAGCACAGGAACTTCGCTGGCGATGTCCTTGAGGCTTTCCTGAAGATCTTTCTGGTCATCGGCGGCGTAGATCGACAGGGCTTCTTTCAGGTGATCGGTCAGCCCGATGTAATCCACGATGTACCCACGGGTCTTCCCTTTGGCGACCCGGTTCACCCGTGCGATGGTTTGCAGCAGGTTGTGGTCCTTCACGTTTTTGTCGATGTACATCACTTGCTCGATGGGTGCATCGAAGCCGGTCAGCAGCATGTCGCACACGATCAGGAAGGCGACGCCGGTATTGATCTTCTCCGGCTTGTCGTAATCGAATCGCCGCTTGAAGTTCTCGACGGCATCAATCTCTTGGCCGTGCTTGCGGGCCTGCGTAATGACGGCCCGCTCGTTCGTTCCCTCTGATGACACGACAACCGCCGATTTCAGAAAGGCGATCTTCTTGCAAAGCTCGTCATCCCGGTAATTGAATCGCTCCTCTTCAGGCAACGCTTGTGGATCGCCGGTCCAAGAGGGCTTGGCCTGTTCCTCAACAAGTCGCTCCGCCACGGCCTTGTCGATGTACTTCTTGTAATGCACCGCCGCAATCTTCGAGCTACAGACCACTTGGCCTTTGAAGCCGTTGGGCAAAATGTTTTCGACGTAATGCCGCACCATGTCAGCGGCGATGGCCTCGATCCGTTGCTCGGCCTCCAGGATGTCGCCGGTCGTGCCCCATTTCTTCTTGAGGGCCAGAACTTCCTCGTCCGAGAGTTCCTTCACCAGATCATCGAACGGACGATTCTCCCGCTCGGCGATCTTCTTCACGAGTTGGACATTCTCGGCTTTGCGCATCTGCGACGTGACATGCTTTTGGGCCAGCTCGTCCACCTTCTCATCGAACTTGGCTTTGTCCTTCACGGCGGTATCGGCAGTCTTCCCCTCGTAGAGAATCTGCACCGTGGCTCCGTCATTAACGGCGTCTTGAAGTTTGTACTTGTCGATGTACTCGCCGAATCGTTCGGCGGTGGTCTTCTTGTCTTTGACCACGATCAGCGGCGTGCCGGTGAAAGCCAGCCGAGTGGCATTGGGGAACGCCTCAAAGAGATTGTCGCCCAGGTCGCCGGATTGTGTGCGGTGTGCCTCGTCAATCATCAGCACGATCCGTTCGGACTGATTGATGACGCCGAGCGGTGCATAAATGGGAAAATCGCCCAGCATGTCTTCCAAGTAGTCCGGCAAGTCCCGGTTCGGGTTCTCTTGGAATTTGTGGATCATCACCATATTCAGGTTCGACGCATCCCCCTTGAGCTTGGCTTTCAGGTCGTCGGAACTGGTGATGAACGTGACTTTCTCGCTGGCCAGCGCCGCCGTTTCGCCAAGTTGTTTTTCCAAGTCTTTGCGGTCGTTGATGAGGCAGACTTTGTAATCCTTCAGGTCATCGCACATGCGCAGCTTGCGAATGACGAAGACCATCGTGAGCGACTTGCCCGACCCTTGCGTGTGCCAGACGATGCCCGACCGATCCTCTGGAGTTTGTCCCTGCCGCAGCCGGTCGATGATCTTGCAGACCGCTCGGTACTGCTGATAGCGGGCGACGATCTTGGCCCGGACCTTGCCGACATCCATGAACACGGTGCAGGTTCGCACGAGGTCGAGCAGCGTGTCCTTCGGCAGCATTCCCTGGATCAGCGTTTCCTGCTCCCGCACTTGTCCCAGCGGCGGTGTGAACTTGCGGTACTTCTCCGGGAAGATGTCTCTCCACGGGAAGAAGAATTCCTCGTCGGTCGCCGTGATCGTGCCAAACTGAGCGTGATCGCCGCTGGTGCGAATCAGGAATTGATTCGTGAAGAACAGCTTCGGCTCGCCTTCCCGCAATCCGGCTTGTTTTGTTTCTTCCCGCTGATCGCTGTAGCGCATCAACTGCTGGAACGCTTCGGCCATCGGGTTGGCGGTGAAGTCGTTGGCGTCCTTGGCCTCGATGACCACCAGCGGCAGACCGTTCACGAACAGTACGATGTCCGGGATGATGAAGTCCTTGGTGGCTCCCGGCGTGTCGATGCGGAACTGGTTAATGGCGAGGAAGTGATTTCGTTCCGGGTGCTCGAAGTCGATCAGCTTGACGTTCGGGTATTGCTCGCCGGTGACTTCGTTGACATCGACCTGCGACCGATACAGCAGTTTCAGCACCGCCTCGTTCGCTTCCATGAGACTCTTGGCTGGCTGGTTGATGAGTTCTTCGATGAGGTCATCAATCTGCTTGTCGGTCAGCCACGGTTGCCCCTGCCCATCACTATCGGAACCAGTGCGATTGATGTCGTGCAGGCTTTGCCGAAAGATGCCTTCGAGGATGACCTCTCGGAAGCTCGTGCGGAAACTCTTGGCCGGGTCGGTCGGCACGCCCGGCCCTTGATCGACCACCTGCCAATCCAGGGAGGCGAGTTGGTCGAGGAACGGCTTTTCGACAAAGGTGTGCTCGGACATCAAGCCGCCCCGTTTCTCTGCATAAAATGGCACGAAACTCAGCCCATCGCTGCGAATTCTATGTATACGCAACCAGTTTTTAATCAGTGTTTTACGGCGATTTATCGCTGAACCGTATGCCTAAATCTCGCCCTAATTCTCAGCTTCCGTGGCGGGTTTAGGGATACGCCACTTGGTCCATCTGGTCGTTCCGTCCGGGAAAATTGTTCCTTCACGCTTCATCTCCTGGAGCAGATTTTCGACGAACTTCTTCTTCTGGTCGTCTTCCAGGGCATCGGAAAGTTTGTCCTTGAGGAGTCGGTCGATCTGCGGGCGAGTGGCTTCGCTGAACTTCTCCAAATAAGCAATGACCATCTTCTTGTAGTGGTCTTTGTCGAACGCCCGGTTTCGGATGTACGCCTCTTTGTCGTCCGTCGCCGCTGCCACGTCCGCCGAGACGAACAGATTTGGACGACGCCCTTCCACAAACTTCTTCGCCTTCACCGATTTGAACTCGTCGTCGGCCAGAGGCTTCCCTTTCTGCACCTTGTCCAAGGCGATCGCATCCCACAGATCGAGGTCCGCTCTCGCCATCAGCATCCGAGTGTACCGCTCGTCCAGCACCTTGTTGCTGATGACCACCTTGACCTCGTTCGG
>JAYUFF010001001.1:0-3425 GCA_043738825.1 Schlesneria sp. | reverse complement strand
CGTAGGGTGGGCATTGCCCACCACAATGCGTTGTGAGTTGGTGGGCAATGCCCACCCTACATTTTGTGAGCCGCCGTATTTGTTAGGCAAAGCCGCCTACGCCTGACGGAGTACGATCGCGCGATGTCGTCGCAATCACTCGACGAACTGAACCGCCTCACCTTCTCACGGAGCTTTCGACCCATGAAGTTTCTCTCGTCCCTCATGCTGTTTTTGGCCGTTCTCATCGCGCCGTTGCGTTCGGAGGCGGCGCATCCGTTCCTCTGCTGCGACCACAACGGCGGCAAGGTCTGCGTCGTCTCCGCCGAAGGAGCGATCGAATGGGAGTATGCCTGCAAGGCTCCTCAAGATTGCTGGCGGTTGGCGAACGGCAACTACCTCTTCTGCTTCTTCAGCGGCGCGGTCGAGATCACTCCGGCCAAGCAGACCGTCTGGGAATACAAGGCTCCCGAGCAGACCGAAGTCCACGCCTGCCAGCCGCTCGCCGATGGCCGAGTCCTGATCTGTGAATGCGGGACGAGCCGACTGCTGGAAGTGGACCGCGCGGGGAAGATCGCCAAGGAGATCAAACTCACCACAACCCCCGAGGTGAAGACTCACAACCAATTCCGCGGCGCGAGGAAGACCACGAGCGGACACTATCTCGTCTGCTTCAAGGGGGAAGGCAAAGTCGTCGAACTCGACGGAGACAGTCGCGTTGTGCGAGCGATCAAAGTCCCCGGCGACCCGCACGAAGTGGTCGCTCTGCCGGACGGGCACCTGCTCATCACCTGCGGCGACGGCCACAAAGTCATCGAACTCGATGCCGACGAGAAAATCGTCTGGGAACTCAACGAGCACGACCTCCCCAGCAATACACTGCGACTGATGGCCGGTTGCCAGCGCCTGCCGAACGGCAACACCGTCTTCTGCAACTACCTCGGCCACGGTCACATCGGCCAGCAACCGCAGTTCTTCGAGGTCACTCGTGATAAGAAAGTCGTCTGGCAGTTCGACGACCATGTTCGTTTCAAGACGATCAACCAGATTTTCATCCTCGACGTGCCCGGCGACGCAGTCCGATGAGGCGAAAGACTGACCACGGATTTCACAGATGAAGAGGGCGAAGACGCGCAGAAAGAGTAGTGCTCTTGGTCTTCGTCTGATCCGTGAAATCAGTGACATCTGTGTCATCCGTGGTTCCACTACTTCCTCGTCAGGCGGCCTCGTCTAACCATCCAAGTTTGCCGAGGCTTGATCTTTTTTGATAGCGCTGAATAATCCACAACCGCTCATGGATTCGATGCGACACTGTTCTGTGTCGCACAAACCGCAGTGCCGTTTTGGTGCAGCGAGGCGTCACAATTCCCGTCCCCCTGATCGTCTATGGAGTAGTTTGCCATGAAGAAGCGAGTCTTAACGAGTGTTTTTGTGCTGCTGACGTGTTGCTCAATCGTTGGCTGGTCTCAGGACTCAGCCAAGCCGACAACCAAGGGAACCACCGCCAAGGGAGCCGCCGCCGAGAAGAAGGCTGAGGACAAGAAGCCTACGAATCGCCTGCCGTCCAACTATGGCAAGCTCGGTCTGACGGATGCTCAAAGAGACAAGGTCTACGCCATTCAAGAGAAGTACGATCCACAACTCGACGCGCTGGAGGAGCAGATCAAGGCCCTCAAAGCGAAACGCAGTTCCGAGACCGAAGCCGTGCTGTCCGTCGAGCAGAAGAAAATTCTAAAGGATCTGACCGACGAGACCAAAGACACCAAGGCGAAATCCAAGAAGAGCGACAAAGACGCTGCCGATCCCAAAGAAAAGAAATAGCGGGTGAGTGCGCAACTGTGACGCCACAAATTGAGTTCACATCAGCAGCCGGACTCCCCCAGAGTCCGGCTGTTTGCATTTGATGAGTACTCCAGGCTGGCGTACATGAGGCAGGTCCGGATGCCGGCTGCCTCTCGCGCGCCTGACGATGAACGGCGATGATGTGAACATCACCCGCACCGTTCGATCCACTGAATGGCGATTTCAAATATGCCCATGAAAACCGCATCCGAGCCGAGTCCGACGGAAGGCAGCTTCGAGTACATCGAAGCGAAGATTCGGCGTGATGCCGAGCACACTTCATTCGGTGGCGACTTCGAGTGGCTGTGCCGGTGGTTCTTGGAAAACGCTCCCCGGTATCGAGGTCAGTTCGACAAGGTTTGGCTGTGGAAAGATTGGCCGGAGCGTTGGGGAACGGATGCGGGAATCGACATCATCGCTCGCACGCGGACGGGTGAATTGTGGGCCATTCAGGCCAAGGCGGATCATCCCGACCGAGCGGTCCCCAAACGAGAAATCGACTCGTTCCTGTCCGAATCGAACCGTTCGCAGTTCGTCCATCGACTGCTCATGGCCACGACGGACGACATCGGGGCCACGGCTCGCCGGACGCTGAACGGTCAAGAGAAGCCGGTGGGGTTGGTTCTGCGTGGTCATTTCCTGACGGAAGAAGTTCAGTGGCCGATTCAGATTGGAGGAACCGCCGCGCGGCTGCCTCGGTGGACGGCACGACCTCATCAAGCCACGGCCATTGACGCCGTGGTCAACGGGTTTCGAGACCATGATCGAGGCCGACTCATCATGGCCTGCGGCACGGGCAAGACGCTCACCGCACTGTGGATCGCTGAGCGGTTGCAGAGTTCTCTCACGCTGGTCCTCGTCCCGTCGCTCTCGCTGGTGCAGCAGAATCTGGCCGAGTGGGGCCGCCATTCAACGCAAGACTTCGACACACTCGTCGTTTGTTCTGACGAGTCGGTTTTGCAGAGCCAGGCGGACACCGCGCTTCAATCGACGGCCGACCTCGGAGTGAAGGTCACAACCAAGCCTGCGGAGATTCAGCAGTTCCTCGACCAGCATCGAAAACGGCCAGCCGTCGTGTTTGCGACGTACCAGTCGTCCGACCGCATTGCCGTCGCTCAGACCGGCAGAACAAAAAAATTCGATCTGGCGATCTGCGACGAAGCTCACCGTCTGGCCGGACACGCCGAGGGCTTGTTCGCGACCGTGCTGGATGACAAGAAGATCAAGGCGTCCAAGCGGCTGTTCATGACCGCCACGCCGCGCTACTTCAAGGAGCACGTCAAGCGGCGCGCGGCGGAACTGGAATTTGAACTCGTCTCGATGGACGACTCCCACGTCTTCGGCCCCGAGTTCCACGTCCTCACCTTTCACGAAGCGATCAGCGCGAAACCGGAACCGTTGCTGACCGATTATCAGGTCGTCGTGATCGGCGTCACCGACCGCGAAGCCAAAGCGTGGGCCGAGCGAGCGACGTTGGTCCGCACGGCCGAGGGACTCAGCACCGACGCCCGGACGCTGGCCGCTCAGATCGGCTTGGCCAAGGCGATGCGGAAATACGATCTGCGGAAGCTCATCACGTTCCACTCGTCGGTGGCGAAGGCCGC
>JAYUFF010001000.1:0-3427 GCA_043738825.1 Schlesneria sp. | reverse complement strand
ATCACCTTGCTCGGCCGGACCACTCGGTCGTGCAGCATGTAGCCGCGTTCGATGTCGTGCAAGACTGTCATCGGCGGATGCTCGGCCGAGGGAGCCTGCGAGATCGCTTCGTGCTGGTTCGGATCGAACGGCAGTCCCAGCGCGGCAATGCTCTTCGCACCGAAGCCATTGAGCGCCGTTTCGAGCTGTTTGAGCGTGAGCTGCACGCCGCCGATCAATTCGTCCGCATTCTTCGACTGCGCCGCGGCGAACACGGCCCTGTCGAGGCCATCAAACGCCGGGAGCAATGTCTTGAGCAACGGCAGCGCGGCGTATTTGCGTTCCTCGTCCATCTCACGCTGGACTCGACGGCGATAGTTTTCGTGATCGGCCTGCATGCGAGTCCACTTGTCCTTGAACTGGTCTCGCTCGGCCAGCGCGGCCTGAAGTTGTTCCTCCAGCGTTGGCGCGGCCTCTTGTTCGGTCACTGCTTCCGTCTCGGTGGTCGTCGTCGTTTTCTTGCTCATGGCTCAACCTCTGTCACTTTCATCCTGCATTCGGTCCCGCGCCAGGCGTGGCACTGAAGTCGTTGCTCGTCACTCTTCCTGCTCCGACGCCGTGAAGAATTCCTTCACCGACTCGAAGAACGATTTGCGGTGGGCACTGACCTGTTTGTCGTCCAACTCGGCCAGTTGCCGCAGCAGTTCTTCCTGCTTCTTCGAGAGTTTCTTCGGCACCTCGACATGAAACTGGACCCGCAACTCGCCGCGAGAACCACCCTGCACATCGGGCATTCCCTGTCCTTTGAGTCGCAGAATTTCGCCCGGCTGAGTCCCCGCCGGGACCGTCAGGTGATGCTTGCCCGTCAGGATCGGGATGTCGATCTCCGTCCCCAATGCGGCTTGAGCATAAGTCAGCGGCACCTCGCACGTCAGGTGTTTGCCATCGCGTTCAAACAGCGAATGCGGTTTGACGCGGATATCAACGTAAAGATCTCCCGCCGGACCGCCCCCTTCGCCCGCTTCTCCTTCACCGCGCAAACACAGTTGCATTCCGTTGTCGATGCCGGCCGGAACCTTCACCTCCAGCTTGGAGGACCGCGAGACGACCCGCGTTCCACGGCAATCGACGCACTTGTCACGAACGACATCGCCCTGACCTCGACAGGCCGGGCAGGTGGTCTGAACTCGGAAGAAGCCCTGCGATTGGACGACCTGTCCCTTGCCGTTACAGTAATCGCACTTCTGCGGCTTCGTGCCGGGCTTGGCTCCCGTTCCCTTACAGGTCACGCACGACACGTTCTTCTCGATCTCAATCTCGCGAGCACAACCGACAGCCGCATCGAGCAGTTCGATGGTGAGCGACGTCTGCAAACTGCTGCCGCGTCGCCCGCGCGAGCCACCGCCACGACGACCGCCGCCGCCAAGCATCTCACCAAACATGTCACCGAACGCTTCAAAGATGTCGCCGACATCACCGAAGCCAGCACCTCCGCCTCCCGCCGCTCCCTGCACGCCCGCGTGACCGAAGCGGTCGTATCGCGCTCGCTTGTCGGGGTTGCTCAAAACGTCAAAGGCTTCGGCCGCCTCTTTGAATGCGACGATCGCAGCCTCGTCCCCCGGATTGCGGTCGGGATGATGCTTTCCCGCCAGCTTGCGGTACGACTTCTTGATCTCGTCATCGGACGCTGTCTTGCTGACCGACAGCACCTCGTAGTAGCACCGCATCGTCGCCATCACGGCTTCGCTCCGAAATCACACCGAATCACACTCTGCCTCATGCGCCAATCACAGCCTTCTCAGAACCTTGTCGTATTCGGCATGCGAACCAATCCAGAACCACACAATTTCGTCTGCGTTTAAAACACCCACGGCTCGAAAATCCAAATTGATCCGCGCTGAGTAGACCGGCAACGTGTCGTGAACCTTTTTGAATTGCAGTCCGGGATGGACGGGATTCTGCTCGAACATCAGGTACGCCGCCTTGGCTTGCTCGCGAACATTGGCAGGCAGCGCATCGAGCCTCTCACGGAACTGTCGAGTCGTCCGCGAATTCATATCTGTTCCGGCCGAAGTGGCTGAGTCAAACCCGCCGCATGCTCCTTCAGTGCGTCATTGGCCAACGTCGCGAGTTCATCCTGAGAGGCCGCGAATGACTCCTGCCAGCGATTCTCAGACTGCAACTCCGCCAACCAGCGTTCGGCGAGTTCATCTTGCTCCGTCGGCGGCAACTTGGCCGCTTCGGTGAATGCTCGTTCAAGCAGTTCGGTCATGATCGTCTCCCCTGGCTACTTTACTTTGGCACCAAGATCGCCTCATTCTGTTGATTGCTGTGTAAAGGCAGTAGCCGATAATAGAGATCTTGAATGGTCACACCAAACACGGCCCAAATGATCATTCCAGCAACAACCGAAAGGATCGTAGAGGCGTAGCTTTCGGAGAGCTTCCTTAGCCATCCCCGAATCGCATTTGATGCCATTTCGTAGAAGAAGCCATTAACAGTATCAACGCCAATTTGAGTGATTTGGTACCCGAAATGGCCCTCAGGCTGCTTCATTGGAATATGTCTTACTTTTTTCCCGCCACCGACTGACTGCTCTACGTAGTCGCTTTCGTGATGAAGATAGAGGTCTGAAATATATTGAAAACTCTTCAGAACCTTCAGCGCGTCCTTGATTTCGTCACGTGTTGAAGATGGATATGCGGTGCGGATTGAATCCTCCGTTGCCAACGGTCGCTCGCCAATTGCGATTATTTCATTCGCATCCGATTTGTCGTAGACAATCGGGTATGTTTTCTTGATGAAGCGCAACACTCTTTGCTGCAAACTTGAGAGCTTCATCCTCATTCTCCCTGTTCGATGACAGCCTATACACAACGAACCGCCGGGGGTGGCCCGGCGGCTCGGCGGTTGTCAATCTAGTCGAATGTCGCGGGCGAGAGAAACGCTCACCGAGACGTTATCGCACCGCACCTTCAACTTTGCCCTTGGCTTTGCCGTCGGTGTCGTCGCTGCGGGTGACGAGGACCGAGGTGGTCAGCATCAGCCCGGCGATGGAGGCGGCGTTGCGGAGGGCACTCTTTACGACCTTGGCCGGGTCGATGATGCCAGCCTTGTACATATCGACGTACTTGCCGGTGTTGGCATCGTAACCGGTGTTCACCGACATGCTGCGAACTTCGTCGGCGACCACACTGCCGTCGAATCCGCTGTTGTTCACGATCTGGCGGATCGGAGCTTCCAGCGCCTTGCAGACGATCTGGACGCCGATCTTCTCGTCCCCCTTGCCCTTCACTTCACTGACCGCTTCGATGGCACGCAGCAACGCCACACCACCACCGGGGAGGATGCCCTCTTCGACGGCGGCACGAGTTGCGTGCAGGGCGTCTTCCATGCGGGCCTTCGTCTGCTTCATTTCGGCTTCGGTGGCGGCACCGACCGAGATGAT
>JAYUFF010000999.1:0-3430 GCA_043738825.1 Schlesneria sp. | reverse complement strand
CTCACGGCCACGTCGAAGCTCCGTGACCGTGGCACCCAAATATCCCGGATTCAACAAGGCGATGGTCCTGGTCCACCCGCCGTCGTGCGAGCGGTCTCAATCGCTTCGGCCAAGCAGTCGGGACAGAGGCAGCGAGCCTCGAAGCGGACTGGCATCACGGCCGGAAGTTCCCCGCACCAGCAGTGGCTTGCTCCACGAGCGACTCCGCAGGCGAAGCGGCTGTGGCAACGAGGGCACTCGTTTGTGATCGAGCAAGTCGGCGCGGGCTGGCTGTCGTTCGGAGTCATGTCGGTGATGATCTGGCTTGCTGGGTGAAATTTGACGGACGGATCGTTTGGGGATTTGATCGCCTACTGTAGGCTTGTCGCTCCATCGACAAGCGGTCCCGTCGGTGGAGCGACGGGACTACAGTAACAGGGATCGGCTCCGTCAACGAAGGTGAGTCTCATGCGTCTGCTCGCGCCGTCGTATTCGCTCCTTGCGGTTCTGGCATTCGGTGGCTTGCCGGTGGTGGCTCAGCTTCCCGACCAGATCTTTCATCACGGGAAAATCGTCACCGTCGATGAACGATTCACGATCGCCGAGGCGCTCGCCGTGCGAGGCGACCGGATTCAGGCGGTCGGTTCAAATGACGATGTGCTCAAGTTGGCCGGTCCCAAGACGAAGCTCATCGATTTGAAAGGCCGCACGGTGATTCCGGGCCTGATCGACTCGCACGTTCACGCGCCGGGAGCGGCCATGTACGAGTTCGACCATCCGATTCCCGAGATGGACACGGTGGCCGACGTGCTGAAGTACATCGCATCGCGGGCCGAGGCATTGGAGGATGGCGACTGGATCGTGGTCTCACAGGTTTTCATCACGCGACTGCGGGACCAGCGGTATCCCAATCGAAGGGAACTCGACGCGGCGGCTCCGAAGAATCCGGTCATGTTCAGCACGGGACCGGACTGCTCGTTGAATTCGCTCGCGTTGGAACTGAGCGGCATCGACAAGAACTTCGAGATCACCGATGGCAAGGCCGGAAAGATCGAGAAGGATCCGGTCACCGGCGAACCGACGGGCATCCTGCGAAACGCGTCTCGCTTCGTGAAGTCGAAGTCCAAATCGAAGTCGGCGACACTCGACGACCGCGTGCAACGGCTGAAGGAATTGTTCGCCGATTACAACGCGGTCGGCCTCACCAGCGTGGCCGATCGTTCGGCGAGCGAGGACTCGGCCAACGCCTACTCACAGTTGAAGGACAAGAAAGAACTGACCTGCCGCGTGTTTCTGTCCTACGGCGTAAACGGCATGGGGAGCCGTGAAGAAGTCGAGAAGGGGATTCAAAAGGCGGCCGATCATCCGCTGCACAAATACGACCCGATGCTGTGGCTGCGCGGGATCAAGGTGTTTCTCGACGGAGGAATGCTGACGGGCAGCGCCTACCTGCGGCAACCGTGGGGTGTGAGCGACATCTATTCAATCAGCGATCCCGACTATCACGGCATCCGGTTCATCCCGCAGGAGGATCTGGTCCACATGGCGCGGTATGCCCTCGAACGCGACTTGCAGTTCACGGCGCATTCGGTCGGCGACGGCGCGGTCCATGCGCTGATCGAGGCCTACGCGGAGATCGACAAGACGTTTCCCGTCCGTCCGTGTCGGCCGTGCATCACGCACTGCAACTTCATGAGTCTCGAAGCGGTTCAGCAGATGCAGCAGCTCGGCGTGGTGGCCGACCTCCAGCCGGTCTGGCTCTGGCTCGATGGGGCCACACTAAGAAAGCAGTTCGGTGACGAACGGCTGACGTATTTCCAGCCCTACAAAACGATCTTCGATCACGGCGTGATCGTGGGCGGAGGATCGGACCACATGCAGAAGATCGGCAGCTTGAGGTCGGTCAATCCGTACAACCCGTTCCTCGGCATGTGGACGGCTCTGACAAGGCAGCCGCGTCGCACCGACAAGCCGTTGCACATTGAACAAGCCATCTCGCGCGAGCAGGTGTTGCGGCTCTACACGATCAACAACGCCTGGCTGACATTCGAGGAGACTCAAAAGGGATCGCTCGAACACGACAAGCTGGCCGACTTCGTGGTGTTGAAGCAGGATATTCTGACGTGCCCGGTGGACGAGGTGCGCGACATCACGGTCAGCGAAACGTACTTGGGTGGAAAGCGTGTATATGCCGCTGAATAGTGGTGAACGAATTGTCGCCATCACGTGATCGCGCGATAATCCTGCAATTTGAGGTAACCATCATGACCCACGGATCATCCGCAATGGTCGTAGTCGTCGGATTCATGATCGGGCTAACGACATTCAGCTTCAGTTTGATTCCGCATCTCGACAAGAGGTCATCGTCGCATCCCGCCATCAATTCGGAACATCTCTCACTCGAGCATTTACGACTGCTACGGTGGTTCGATCAACTACGTTTTCCGGGGGTCAAACAGGACCAACTCGTGCAGACGAAGTACGGACAGAGAGGCGACGTACTTGGTTTTATTGTTCGTCGAGACGGCGACGAACTCACAATCCTGACAGACAATTTCGTCGAGAGGAAACGGTCGTTTCCCAAATCTGGAGGTGCCGATGAAAGCGCCGCGTGTGGCGCGGGCGAACGTGTGGTGGGCGCGGATGCTGTTGAAGGCGGAAGTGGACGGCTTGGCCTGGACCGACGCGCAGATTGTCGCGGCTGTTGATGTCAGCGAATCGACCGTGCAGCGGCTGCGACAGCAACTGGTGGAACGGGGGTTCGAGGCGGCTCCGGATCGACAACCGCCCACCCGGACCAAGCCGCGCCGGTGGGACGGGGCCGGTGAGGCGCGGTGGGTGGCCGTGGCGTGCCGTGCCGCTCCCGCAGGCCGCGTCCGTTGGACACGGCCACGGCTCGCCGACAAGCTGGTGGAACGGTGCGTGACGGACTCGGTGTGCCCCGAGACCGTGAGGCAGACGCTGAAAAAAACGGTCGCTCCGCCATTCGTGTTGATTCTCGTGTCAAATCAGGTTTGATTTCACCAAACCGTGGGCAAGCGCCCAACGGCTGATGTCTGCGTTCCAACACGAATGGCGGTGAGCCGAGAAGGTCGTCCTCGTGCAGGACCACCTCAACACCCACAAACCGGCCTCGCGGTACGAAGCCTTCCCTCCCGAAGAGGCACGACGGTTGATCGACAAGCGGGAGATTCACGACAGCCCCAGCACGGCGGTTGGCTCGCGGCTGTTGAATGAACCGGCGGTTGAATGAACAACGGGCCGAGATCGAACCGGGCATCCTCCAGCGACCAGGCCTCGCTCGCCGGCTGGCCGACAGGACCACACTGCAAACCGAAGTCGCGGCCTGGCAGCGGCTTTGCCTAACAAATCGTAGGGTGGGCATTGCCCACCACAATGCGTTGTGAGTTGGTGGGCAATGCCCACCCTACATTTTGTGAGCCGCCGTATT
>JAYUFF010000998.1:0-3436 GCA_043738825.1 Schlesneria sp. | reverse complement strand
CGCGATCGGAGTCCCCCAAATCAGACACGCAACGAAGGCCGAAATCGAACTGGCAAAACAACTGCGACGCAACATAAAAAAGGGTTAACGGCGTAGGGTTGCCCGGCTCAAATCATGAATGGGTCTGGACAGGATGTGCCACTGCTTCGGAGTCTTCGGAGAAGCAGTGCCGAGTGGGGGATGACATCGCGAAGAACACTGCTTCTCCGAGGACTGTATAGACTGGAGACATAGGTAACAGGTGTTCGGAGACATGGGTGACACCATTGGGGTATCGTATGGCATTTTGAAAGCGCAGGCCATTCGATGCCTTGGAAGGTGGAAACGATCGTGGTTGTTCGTCGTGAGTTTGTCGAGTTGTGCGGTGTTGAGGGGGCGAACGTTTCGGAGTTGTGCCGACGATTCGGGGTGTCTCGAAAGACGGGTGACAAGTGGCTGGGTCGTTATCAGGAGTCGGGTGCATCTGGCTTGGTGGATCAATCTCGTCGTCCGCGGCATTCCCCTGCTCAGACGGGAGCCGTTGTGGAGTCTCGGGTGATCAAGTTGCGCGAGGCGCATCCGGCGTGGGGTGGTCGGAAACTGCGTCGTCGCCTGGAGGATCAAGGTGTTTCGGAAGTGCCGTCGGCGAGTACGATCACAGAGATCCTTCGTCGGCAGGGAATGCTCTCGGCTTCGGCGACATCTCCCGGGCCGTTCCAGCGATTTGAACGGGCCCGTTCGAATGAACTGTGGCAAATGGATTTCAAGGGTCACTTTGGCATGGGGAATGGAGGCCGCTGTCATCCCTTGACGGTACTCGATGACCATTCGCGGTTTTCGTTGGTCCTGGAGGCCTGTGGTCACGAGCAAGGGTCTCTCGTCCAATCGGTGCTGTCGAGTGCCTTTCGGAGATATGGCCTGCCAGAAGCGATGTTAATGGACAACGGATCCCCTTGGGGAAATGACCACACGAGCTCCTGGACCCTGTTGACTGTCTGGTTGTTGCGTTTGGGCGTTCGCGTCCTGCATGGTCGCGCGTATCATCCTCAGACTCAGGGAAAGGAAGAACGATTCCATCGCACGTTGCGTGCGGAAGTCCTCCAGGGCCGCACCTTCGCGGATCTGGCAGAATCTCAAACTCGGTTTGATGCCTGGCGTCCGGTTTACAACTTTGAACGGCCCCACGAAGCGTTGGATTTGGCGGTGCCGGGAAGTCGTTATCAAGTCAGCACGCGGCGCTATCCCGAGCAGTTGCCGGAGCTGGAATTCAGTCCGATTGATGCGGTGCGGAAGGTTCAGAAACGGGGAGAAGTGTGGTTTCGCGGGCAGCGTTGGTTCTTGAGTAACGCGTTCACGGGCGAGCCTGTGGGACTGCGTGCGACGACAGTGGATGGTGTGTGGCAGGTGTGGTTCGGGCCGCAATGCCTGGGCGAATTGAATTTGAAAGAGATGGCAGAAAAACGACGGGTGGTCCGTCGACTGCCGGGGGCTCGGACGGCGCGAATGGGGGTGGAAGCGACTGCGTTCGCTCCGCTCACTCCGTCGCTTCCACCCCCATTCAAGAGTAAGAGGAATGTGTCACCCCTGTCCCCGAACACCTGTTACCCTTGACTCCGGTCCAAACAGAGGACTCCGAAGCAGTGGCACGCCTCAACTTCAATGGCGGCCCGAGCCGGGCCACCCGGCCCTCAACCAAGCTCAGTTTGAAGCCAACGACTTCCGGTTCTTGAAGCAGGCCATCGACGAGCGAATGGAGGAACCTTCCGCCCAAGCGGGAAGGCCGTGACTGGTCGATGGTCCGCCCGCAACTTCGCTGCGCCGAGAGACGCGGTTGGTTCCGATCTTCCCCGAGTTGCAACCGTACCTGGAAGACGCTCACGAACTGGCTGCGCAAGGGGCGGAGTTCGTGTTGCCGTCACTGAGGAAGCCGGGAGCGGCAACCGGTGACTGGCGGTCGGTCAATCTCGGAACGATGTTCGGCAAGATCATCAAGCGAGCGGGATTGGTCGCGTGGTCCCGCGCTTGGCACAACCTGAGAAGCTCCTGCCAGACGGAACTGACCGAGACGTTGCCGAGCCACGTCGTCACGGCTTGGCTCGGCAACAGCGAACGAATTGCCGAGAAGCACTACCTGCAAGTTCTCGACTCGCACTTTGCCGAGCCGTTCAAGACGGCTCGTCTCTCAAGGCGGCGCAGAAAGCGGCGCAGTACACGTCGGGAAGCCTTGGAAACACGTCGCACACGTCCGCAGCCAAAACGACGAACCCCTTGTTCTACAGGAAAACGCTGAAAAACAAGGGGGTTTTCGATGTCAACCAGTGGGCGATACTGGATTCGAACCAGTGACTTCCACCGTGTGAAGATGGCACTCTAGCCGCTGAGTTAATCGCCCGAGGTGTGTTGCCGATTGGCAACGGCTCATTTTGTATCGGCTTCGCAGGGCATCGGCAAGCAAGCCACACGGCTCCGGCGAGTTTCAAGTTGGGCAATTCGTAGGGTGGGTCGAGTCTTCGAGGCCCACCGTCAGTCGTTTGGCAATCGCTGGGCCTCGAAGACTCGACCCACCCTACTTTGAAACTGCGAAGAGCCGTGAAGCAAGCCCTGTCGGTGCAGTTTGTGAGGGATGTTTTGAGCGCGGCCTTGATGGTCGATGGCCTTGCGATGAAGGCTGGCGTTGGGTGTCGAGCGAAAGCCGTTGGCAATCCGACTCGCTGTTGGGCGCTGGCCCGTCGTGTGAGCGACGTGGCGCTCAGTCTGGCGAACGGAAGAAAAGAGGTTTACCCGGCCACACCAATCCAATCCTTGAACGAGGGGATGTGGCCTGAGTCCCTCGCTCACGCTTCGGGTTGGTGTGGGTAAAACAATCGCTGCCGCTCGCCTCACAGAACCTCATGTGAACGAACTGCTGGTCGGTTCGGGCAGGTTGGAAACCTAACCCACCCCGCGCAGCAGTTCAATTCGACAACTGCCACAGGCGTGTCTTGCCGACGGTGGGGTGGTCGCACGGAGCTGAAGGGCAACCGGCGAGCGCTGCGGCGACGAGTTCGATGGAGTCGGTCAGGATGAGTCGGTCGAGGTCTTCCGGTGCGATGGTCTTCTCACCAAGGAGGCTGGTTCGCATGAAGTCGAACAGCGGTTGCCAGTAATCGACGCCGACGAAGATCAGCGGGAACTGATCGACTTTGCCGGTTTGAATGAGCGTCGCGGCCTCGAACGCCTCGTCCAGCGTGCCGAAGCCGCCGGGGAAGATCACGAAGGCCTGCGAGTACTTCACCAGCATGACCTTCCTCACGAAGAAGTAGCGGAACAGAACCATCTTGTCCAAGTACGGATTGGGCTGCTGTTCTTTGGGCAACTGGATGTTGCAGCCGACCGATCGTCCGCCGACATCCTTCGCGCCGCGATTGGCCGCTTCCATGATCCCCGGTCCGCCACCGGTCATCACCGTGAAGCCGAG
>JAYUFF010000997.1:0-9087 GCA_043738825.1 Schlesneria sp. | reverse complement strand
CGTGCGACTTGCGGCTGGTCAGTTGATACGCCTTCGTCGAGGTGATCGCCCGGATCAGGTACTTGAGGTCAAAGTCATGCGCCGCGAAATCGGCGGCGATCTCGTCGAGGAGTTCGGGATGGCTGGGCCGGTTCGTGGCGGTGAAGTCATCGATCGGGTCCACGATGCCGACGCCGAAGAAGTGGCCCCACAGGCGGTTCACGGTGGCTCGGGCGAAGAACGGGTTCTTCTTGGACGTGATCCAATCGGCCAGTTCGCGGCGCGAGCTGACGCGCGTCCGCCATTGCGGCGATGTCCCGTCGAGCAGCGTGGCCTGCACGACCTGATCGACCGTGGCATCGGGGATCGTCAACTCGCGCCGATCGAAGACCTCCTTCACGCGACCGACGAATTCCTCGTTGCGGTCGACTCGTTCGATCCCCGCGAAGAAGGCGGCATAACCCCAGAACTGCTGCCGCTTCCAGGTGTCGGTCGGATGATCGTGACACTGGGCACATTCGATCCGCAGGCCGAGGAACATCCGCGACGTGGCCGCGGCCAGATTCTCGGGCTTGATCTGCTTGGCCTGAAAGAACGGCAGCGGCGAGACGTTGCCCGCCCCGTCGAACGGCGAGTTCATCGCACGGCCGGTGTCGAGCGGCACGGTGAGCAACTCTTTCACGAGGACATCGTAATGCGTGTTCTTCGCCAGATGCTGTCGCAGCCACGCCTCAAACCCCGGCAGTTGAGCCCGGGCCTGCAGGTCGGTGTTCCCCTCGGGCATCATCACCCGCCGCCAGAAGTGGCTAAAGTTGGTGAGGTACTGCGGCCCGTCGAGCAACCCGTTGACGAGTTTTTCCCTTTTATCCGGCGACTCGTCCCGCAAGAACCGCCGCGCCTCCGACACCGGCGGGATCATTCCGCCAATGTGCAGCGACACCCGCCGCAGGAACTCGGCGTCATCGGACCGTTCGGCCGAAGTCACCCCATCCGATTGGCAGCGAGTCTCCAGATGCTTGTCGATCCGCGCCGCCAGATCCCGCGCGTCATCAGCCTTCGCTTGAGGAGGCAACGTGATTGCCAACGACGCCAAAACGACCGCACTCGCCACACAACGCCAACGGAGGAGAAACCGCTGAGACATGACACGCCCTCGCGCAAGGAACGGACAACACGCACACCATTACAGGCAATTTGTCTGAGGAGTCAAGCGGGCCGTGCCAGAATGTCCGTTCAGCGGGCTACCGCGATCATGACTGGGCTGTTGTGGGCAATCCGGTCACGACACCAGCCAATCCTCCAACATCAATCCTGGGACGGACGCGAAGTGTTTCGCGTTGTGAGTGACGAGAGTCAAGTTGTGAACCAAGGCGGTGGCAGCGATGAGCAAATCGGCTATCGGAACGGCGCGGCCTTGATCGTACATTTCGGCTCGTATCTGTCCGCAGCGTTCGGCAACTTCCGGTGTGACGTGCAAGACTTGGGCGGCATCCAGAAACCGCAGTAGCAGGCGATGCCACTTGGGCGAGGCGTTCGTTCGCAGGGTCCATGTGAGCAACTCCGCCAGTGAAACCGCCGAAAGATGCAGCTCATTCGCATGAAGTGCCGCTCGTTCGGTGACGGGCTGCGAACCACGAAAGTGATGCGAGCAGATGTCGGTGTCGAGCAGATAGCCACTCATGATTGAGCGTCCCCGCCCATGAACTCATCGCGGCCTGACGAACTTCGCATTTGCCGGGTCGAATCCAGCCAACGGTCAAACTCCGGATCGTCCGCATCGGCCCATCCGCCTGCCGAATCAAGAATCGCGACCCGCGCTTCGTCATTTTGCGACGAGCGCTCGACCGCTTCCAAACTGATGCGGACCTTCGCCCCATCAGGAAAGCTCGTGTCGCGCTCCAACTCAATCATCCGACCGTAAACGGTACCAGTGACTGTCGATTGCATCATGAGAACTCCCGTCGCAAAAACGATTTCAAAATTGACTGCATTTGAGAATGCACAATGTGGCACGCGCTCAATCTTCAGTAAACCTCGGGATCCCAGTTTTTCCAAGCTTTCCCTGCATACAAATGGCGACATGCCGACCAGGCCAATTGAAGGCAACCGACAAACAGGCAATACACAGCCATGAAACCCCAACCTAGGGCTAACCACACTCCACAGAAGACTGCTGCGGTGCGTATCTCGTCCCCTTCGATTCCGACAAAGTCGTGCGAACGTAGATACTCGTTTTCAAGACCAATCGCTGCCCATCCGATCAGGACAGCAAGGACAAAGCCAACGCCGTTCCATCTCCGGACGAGAAAGAAGGGAAGAACCAACGCCAGGAACCACGCAACGGTTGAAATAACACCAGTCATACGATTGCACTTCCTGCTCGTCTCGCACTTCCAATAACCGCAGGATGTTGCCTTATTTCCCAAGCGTCGAAACGTCCCACAGCTTCACAGTCTTGTCGTCGCAGCCGCTGGCCAGCAATTTGCCGTCGGGAGAGAACACGACCGCGCGGACGGCTCCCTCTTGGGAGAGTTTGAGCAGCTCGGCACCGCTGGTGGCGTCCCAGAGGCGGATCGTGCGGTCGGACGAACTGGTCGCGATGAGTTTGCCGTTGGGGGAGAACGCGACCGACTCGACCTTGTTGCGGTGGCCTCGCAGCGTGAAGAGGTAGTTGCCGGTGAGGGCCTCGTAGACGCGGGCGATGCCGTCGCCGCCCGCCGTCGCGATCAGCGAACCGTCCTTCGAGAAGACCGCCTGCTGGACGAGGCCCGTGTGTCCCTTCAGTTGCAGCAGTTCCTTGCCCGTTTCGACGCTCCACAACCTCGCGGTCCGGTCGGCACTGGCGCTCAGCAGCTTCGTCCCGTCATTCGAGAACGCGACGGTGAACGCATAATCCTGATGGCCGACGAAGGTCTTGATCTCCCTCAACTTTTCCGCATCCCACAGCTTGAGGTCTCGGTCGAGCGACGCGGTTGCGAACGTCTTGCCATTCGGTGAGAACGCGATGCCGTGAACCTTCGAGCGGTGGCCGCGCAGTTCCTTTTCCTTCTTACCGTCGGCGGCGCTGAACAGCCTCAGGAAGTTGTCGGAAAAGTTGCCGACGACGATCCGCTGACCGTCGGGCGAGAACTGAACGCCCGGCACGCCGAAGGTGAACGGGTCTGACTTCCACTTCCGTTCGCGCTTGGCCACGTCCCACAGTTGCACTGAGCCGGGCTTGCGATACAGGCCGGTGCCGACCGCCAGCCGCTTCCCCTCCTTGTCGAAGACGAGCGACGAGACTTCTTCTTCGACGGCGAGCGTGATCGCGTTGAGAGCCGTCACCGCTTCGGCCGGCTTGAGTTCGGGAGCCTTCGTCTCGCCGGTGGATGCGACGACCTTTTGAGCCGTCCAACGGCGGAACGTCTTGTCGATGCTTCCGGCGATGATCTCGTGAGCGTCCGGTGCAAAAGCGACCGACGTAATGGCATCGGTCGGACCGCGTAGAGTCGAACGTTCCTTGCCGTCCGCCGGATCGTAGAGCTTCACCGTCCCATCGAACGCACCGGCCGCGAGTGTTCGTCCCTGAGGCGAGAACGCCAGGCACCAGAACATCACTCCCTCGGCCCCCTTCGCCGACGCTCGTTCGGTCCAGTCGGCCGTCTTCCAGAGTTTGACCGTCGAGTCTTCGCTCGCCGTGGCCACGGTCCCGCCATCGGGTGAACACGCGATGGCTCGCACCGCCGCCGTGTGGCCCTTCAACCGCGTGACCTCCTGATTGTCGGAGAGCCTCCAGACGATGGCCGTTCGATCCGCTCCCGCCGAAACCAGATGTTGTCCGTCGTGCGTGAAGGCCACCGCGCGGACGCCTGCCGTGTGACCGGACAGGACCGCGATTTCCTTGGCCTCGGCGATATTCCAAAGTCTCACAGTTTTGTCGTAGCTGGCCGAGGCGAGCGTCGCACCATCCTTCGAGAACGCGACCGTGAAGACCCAGTTCGTGTGGCCGGTCAGTTCGCAAACCTGCTCGCCGCTGACGACCTTCCAGATCTTGATCGTCTTCTCGAAACTGCCCGCGGCGAGAAGCTGGCTGTCGGCGCTGAAGGCCACGCTCGACGCCACGTCGGTGAAGGCTTCCAACTGGCGATGAACCTTGCCATCGGCGGCGTTGCGGATGGAAATGCGGCCGTCCTCGCGAGCGATCGCCAACCACTTGCCGTCGGGCGAATAGGCGAGTGACTGGATGGCCTCCGCCTCGGGAGCGTCGCTCGGTGGCGGCGCGGTTGGTTTCTCTTCGCCGTCGTCGCTCTTGACCTCTGCGGCCGCGACGACCATCGGCGACTTGTCGAGCTTCGACTTTTCGGTCTTCTTCTCGACATCCCACAGCGTGGCGACGCCTTCTCGCGTGGTGGAGACTAGCCACAGGCCATCGGGCGACATCGTGAGCGACTTCGCTCCGACGTTCTCGGCACCGAGATCGCCAAGCGACTCTTTCTTCTCTCCATCCCACAGTTTGAATTCGCGGTCGTTGGCGGATGCGATTCGCTTGCCGTCGGCCGACATCGCGACGGCGCGGATGCCGCGCTTGTGTCCCTTGAGTGCGGCGGACTCGGTGCCGTCGGCCATCTTCCAGACCCGAACGGTCGCGTCGTAACCGGCCGACGTGAGGACCGTCGCATCGGCCGAGAAGTGAGCCGCCTCGACCGTCTCCTTGTGTCCCTTCAGCGTCTGCACCGGCGTCCCCGTCGTGGCGTCGAGCACCACCAATCCATCGCGGTCTTTTGCGGGAGTCCCCGCCGCCAGCACCGCTCCGTCCTTCGCGAACGCGACGGCCAGTACCGTCCCCAACTCCACTTCGTGAGCCTTCGCGAACTTCTTCTTCTCGACATCCCACACGCGCACCGACTTGTCGAACGTACTTCCCAGCGCGAGCCGCTTCCCATCCGCAGACCACGCGAGACAGTTGGCCCGCGCCGCCGGACCGGGCAGAGTTTGCTTGAGCTCTCCCGTTTTGGTGTCGATCAGTTTCACTCCCGCCTGCGGCCCGTCGGGACCGATCGCCAGAAGCGAACTGTCCGGCGAAAAGGCGACGGCCTGGATACGACCCGGCTGCTCGAAGTGACAGCGCGGCTTGGCGTCTTCGACCGTCCAGATGTAGATCTCGCCCTTCGGCCCGTCCCCCTCGGGGACCGAGACCGTCGCGACCAGCTTGCCGTCGGGCGAGAAGACCACGAAGCCCCACGCTCCACCCGAAGGAGCCGCCGCCGGATCGGCCTGCGCCACCGATGTCGCCGCGAAATCAACCGGCTCGATGTTCGGGCCGGTCGGCGCGGGAGTCTCTTGTGCGAACGATGTCACACCCAACGAGCACGCGATCGCA
Source organism: Schlesneria sp. (assembly GCA_043738825.1). GTDB lineage: Bacteria > Planctomycetota > Planctomycetia > Planctomycetales > Planctomycetaceae > Schlesneria. The sequence goes on along the minus strand of JAYUFF010000997.1, from coordinate 3,749 downwards.
AACAGCGTCGATGCCACGAACGAGACCGAACGACGAAGCCGATTGCCGAGCATGGTTGCCTCACCTTCCGAACGAATCCTGCGAAGACGTGCCGTCTGGGATTATGCCCGTCGGATGGCCGAATCGCCAGCCGCGCGAGGCCCATCAGTGGTTTCACTTTGGGTGCCACGGTCACGGAGAGTCTCGACGTGGCCGTGTGAGGACGACAAGTTGTTTTCCGGCCCAACGGGCCATGCGTTCGCCCAGCCAGGGCCAGCGGCCCTGGGGTAGCCACCCCGAAATGTGGAAGGCCCAACGGGCCGACAGTTCCCCTCATCGTGAGCCTTGTGCCAACCAACCATTGGAACCGACAAGCGAACCGTTGAGGACGAATGGCCGGCCCGTTGGGCCTCACAGATTCGATGCGGCCGAATCCCAAGGCCGTTGGCCCTGGCTGGGCGAACGCATGGCCCGTTGGGCCGGAAACCCATCTCCTTTGAACCTGGTGTCGCCAGCCGCGACAAGGTTCGTTGCGGAGCCGACAGAACGACGGTTACGATCCTCGCCCGTCGTTGCCGCGTGGCGCGACCTCGTTCGGTTCTTCTGTTGGGAACGCTCGCCATGTCTCACGCCGGTTGGTCTCGCTCGCGGTTTGCTGGTCGTCTGTTTGTGTTTGGGGCGGTCCTCGCCGTCGGCTCGATTGTGGTGAGCAAGGAATGGGTGAGCGGCATCATTTGGCCCGAGCCGGCCGTCGTCGATCCGGGTCCGGTGGGCGGGCCTCCCTCCGATGCGATCGTGCTGTTCGACGGCACCGACTTGTCGCAGTGGCAGGATGGCGAGAAGTGGCTGGTTCAGGACGGCTGCGCCACAGCTCGGGGAGGTGAAATCCACACGAAGGCCGTGTTCGGCGACTGCCAGTTGCACATCGAATGGGCCACACCCGAAGAGGTCAAAGGGAGCGGTCAGGGTCGCGGCAACAGCGGCGTCTTCTTCGGCTCGAAGTATGAAGTTCAGATACTCGACTCATTCGAGAACAAGACGTACTTCGACGGCCAGGCGGGCTCGCTCTACAAGACGAAGCCGCCGCTGGTCAACGCCTGCCGCGAGCCGGGCGAGTGGCAGACATACGACATCATCTACACCGCGCCGAAGTTCAACGAACAAGGCCAACTCGTCAAGCCGGGCTACTTCACCGTGTTACACAACGGCGTGCTGATCCAGAACCACACCGAACTGCTCGGCGACACCGACTACGAGAGCCCGCCGATCTATCACGCCCACGGCCCCAGTCCGATCCGCCTCCAGTTCCACGGCAACCCGGTCCGCTTCCGCAACATCTGGCTCCGCGAACTCTCCGAGCCCAATCCGCAACGGCCTGAGTGAGGCGGCGACGGCTTCCGCAAGGTCACGGTGTGGCACGCCATGAGTCCTCGAAGCGCGTGGTAGCAATGGCAGTTGACGAAGACCACGCCCTTCCCAAAGCGTCAGAGCGTGCCACCCAACCGGCGGGACGGGGCGGATTCCTATTTGGGTTGTTCCAAACGAGTCCACACGAAGTCGTGTCCGCCAGCCGTGTCGAAGATGGCCCGGCCCGTGATCGTCTTGCCGTCTCGCGAAACGACGGCAATCCACGATTGATTGGCAAATCCCTTCGGGGCTTTCGTGTGAAAGAGACGCCCTGTGATGTGTCCCTCTTCGGAAATCGTCCCGGCAAAGCGCCAACGAACTTGCTCCCCATTCGGCAGACGATAGGAACAGGTCACGGTTATCCCGTTGCCCTTACTGGATTGGACAATCGTCATTGTCTGGCGGCCTTCTCCCTCAACGCCGTTCCACCACTCTCCGTTTACTGATGCACGTTCCCCTGCAACAATCTTGGCGTCCTTTGGCTGTTCAATCCAGAATCGCTTCTTTGCATTTTCGATTTGGTTCTTCGGGTCATCAGCCTCTCTTCTCTCACGTTCCTTCGCAGCAAGTTCGTCAAGTTCCTTCTTGCTCATTGGTTCAACAACAAAAACCGTCTTCGTGCCTCCAATCGCTGTCTTGTACGTCGTAGTACCCGTGACGTTTAGAACGTTGGACCCAGTTACCTTCTCCCATGATCCGCCCCTCCAAAACTTGCCATCAGTAATCCCTTTTGTTGGGCATTTGACCATGACCCAAGTGCTGTATCGCCCGTCGCCAGTGCGGGCATCCTCGATGCCAACGAGCATTTGACCGTCGTCAATCACTTGCATGACTTTGGCGTCGATCCACGTTGGAGTACCTCTGGCACCTTCCTTTAGCCCGGTGGCGGATAGTTCACCCTGGCCGTAGCACGTCTGCACGGCTACCGCCCAAAGCAATGCCATCGAGAGAACCGTCTTCATCGCAGCCCCTTCACCTTCAAGTGCGAGAACAGACGCAGCCAACTTAGCGCCAGACTACCACTCCGGCAATCAAATGGGGAACTCTCATCGAACGCTGGCGGCCAGTTCGGTAGCAGACCGTGTGAATCAGCTATGCCCCTTGGAAGGGCATCACGACTGTCTTGAAACGGCGTGGCTGGCGGAGTCCAATTCTGCGAGGAGATCCCCATGTCCACACGTCTTCCTCCGTCCGCAGTATTCCCGTGTCCCCCGAGAAAGACCAGTCCTCTCAAGACCTATGCGGCAATCGTCGAGCATTACATCAAGAACAAGCGCCCGATGGTCAATGCGGATCGGCTCGTTTTCAAGAAGCGAACGCTGAAGGAAGCGATCAACTACGCCGCCTTGGCCAAACTTCCGAACGGAAATCGACACCCTCACCAGTACCGTCTCAAACAGGATGTTCTCGACCAGAGCGAGCAGCGGCTCCAGAAGCTCGCAAAGCTGCTTCAAGTGTGCGAGACATTCGCCGAACTGCACGAACTGATCGACCAGGAGATCGGGGGAATCCACGGCATGGGAGTGTTGACCGTCTACGACATTGCCAATTCCATAGGTGGCCACCTTGGGCTTGAACCTGAAGAGGTCTATCTCCACGCCGGAACGAGAAAAGGAGCAAAGATTCTCGGCTTCGGAAAAGGGCAAACCATCAGTCGTGACGACCTTCCAGAGGCATTTCAGAAGCTCAACCCACGAGAGATCGAGGATTGCCTGTGTAGCTACGCGAAAGACCTCGCGAACATTAAAAGGGCGTAGCGATGGAGTATCGCATCTCCGGCGGGGTGGCCGGGGCAGGAGCGTCTTCGCGATGCCTCGGTCTGCTGAGTCGATCAAAGTTCGAGTCGGTCAATCTGTCTCTCCCGTACCGAACTCGACTATCGGCGTCAGCTGCGCTTCCTCCGAACATTGCCACGTTGATTGAGCTGTCCGCTTCAGTAGAATACGGCCCGTCGTTGTCCGCTGAAGTCCGGAGTCATTCCCATGCCAAGTCTTGTTGAAGCAGCTCCCACAAGTGAAGGCGCGATCTGGGAACGGATCATTCATCCCACCGGCCCGATGTCCCGTGCCACGGCCGAGCGCATTGCGGAACTCGAATTCACCGACGAGGAACGGCAGCGGATGCACGAACTGGCCGAACGAAACCGAGCGGGCACGTTGGCTCCGGGCGAGGACGAGGAACTCGACAACTTCTGCCGGGTGGGATCGACTCTGTCGTACTTGAAGTCGCGTGCCCGGCAAGTGCTCAAATCCCGACGGCGGGTTTCTTAGTCATGGACCTCGATCTGGAAGAACTGGTCTGGAGCCGGGCCGGTGCGGTCTGTGAATACTGCCGGATGCCGCAACGATTCGACGACCTTCCCT
>JAYUFF010000996.1:0-3444 GCA_043738825.1 Schlesneria sp. | reverse complement strand
GACGTGGTCGTCGTGCAGGCGGGCAAGCCGGTCGAGTTTCTGCTCGAAAACAGCGACCTCATGCCGCACAACTTCGCCATCCTGCAACCCGGCTCGCTGGAGGAGATCGGTCTGGCGTCGGAGGCGCAGGCCCAGCAACCCGCCTTCGCCGCGCAGCATTACATCCCCAGTTCCAACAAGGTGCTGGCCAAGAGTACGCTGATGCAACCGCGCGACAGCCAGAAGCTCAGCTTCACGGCCCCGTCGAAGGCCGGGGTCTATCCGATCCTCTGCACATACCCCGGCCACTGGCGTCGGATGTATGCGGCTCTGTACGTCGTGCCCGATCTCGACGCCTACCTCGAAGCCCCCGACGCGTATTTGTCCGCGAACAAGATCGTGCCGCAGGATGCGCTGCTGAAGAACGCCCGTCCGCGCACCGAATGGAAACTGGATGACCTCGAAGAGGCGGTGGCCGAGATGACCAAGTCTCGCGGCCGCAGCTATGGCAACGGCAAACAGCTCTTCACGGTCGCCAACTGCGTCGGCTGCCACAAGCTGGATGGAGTCGGCCGCGAATTCGGTCCCGATCTGACCAAGCTCGAACCCAAATGGCTGACGGCCGACATCCTCAAAGAAATCCTCAACCCGAGCCTCAAGATCAACGAAAAGTATCAGTCGAACATCATCGAACTGGCGAGCGGCAAGGTCGTGACGGGCCTCGTGGTGGAGGAGACTCCCGACGTGATCAAGCTCGTCGAAAACCCGCTGGTCAAGTCCGACCCGATCGTCATCAAGCGGAGTGACGTGGTGGACCGCCAGAAATCCAAGACCTCGATCATGCCGAAGGGCCTGCTGGACAAACTGACCAAGGACGAAATCCTCGACCTGATCGCCTACGTCAACTCGCGCGGCAACAAGAACCACGAACTGTTCCACAACGCCGGTCACGACCACAAGTAATTGGCTTGGTTGTGAATTGACGCGATTCAGAAGCCCGGCGTTTTCCCTGACGCCGGGCTTCGGCTTGTTTCGGGCCTCGGTTTCCAAGCCCGCACCTGGGAACGAAGAACGGTTCCAGGGCCGTCGCCGTTTTCACTTGGAGTGCCAAAGACACCTGACGTGACCCCTGGCATAGTCGATAGGACCGGCGCAACCGCTCGCTGTGGTCGGCCTCCGGTTGCAGTCGGCCTCTCGGGACGGATCCGTTTGTCGTGAGTGTGTCGGCCAGTGAGGCCGCGCGAACGGTCTGCATGGCCTCGCTCAGAAAGAATCGACTCGCGCGCCGGATGTGCCGAACTCACACGGGATCGGCTGGTAGGACATCGGGAACCGTGGTAACTTTCTGAGAGGTTACGCTCGTTCCGATCATTGGGCAGGATGCCATCGGATTCAGGCTTGGCGGTGGGGCAGACCACGACGATTTGCCGCCGCTCTTCCGTAAGGCAAAGCCATGCGACAGTCATCGACAATTCTGCTGTGTGGAGGCACGCTGCTGGCGGGCCTGGTGCTGGGAGCGAACTTCGGTTCGATGACGCTGGGCCGGGCGGTGCATGCCGACCAACTCGATGCCACCACCGTCGAACGGCTGTACCGGGAGATCAGCCAGGACGGATCGTCCCTGCAGGAGGGGAGCACGCTGCTGGCGAAGATCGCCGCCGTGACGACTCCCGCCGTCGTCCACATCCAGAGCGAACGCCGCATTCCGGGCAAGGGGAAGGAAGAGGAAACCGGCTCGGGCGTCATCCTGACCAGCACCAAGGCCAGCGGTTTTTATGTGGTCACGAACGGGCACGTGATCGACAAGACGGCCCTCGAATCGATCTCGATCCATTTGCAGGACGGTCGTGTGATTCACCCCGAGCGCGTCTGGGCCGACCCGGCCACCGACGTGGCGGTCATGAAGATCAACGCCTCGAATCTGTCGGCGGCGAAGTGGGGCGACAGTCAGAAGCTCGACATCGGCCACATGGTGCTCGCCATGGGCAGCCCGTTCGGGCTGAGTCGTTCGATCACGTTTGGCATCATCAGCGCCAAGGGCCGTCGCCAATTGAAGCTCGGACAAACGTCGGACGTGCTCAATCAGGACTTCCTGCAAACCGACGCGGCCATCAACCCCGGCAACAGCGGCGGCCCGCTGATCGATCTGCAGGGGCGGGTCATTGGAATCAACACGGCCATCGCGTCTTCGAGTGGCGGGAATGAGGGGATTGGCTTCAGCATTCCGAGTCATCTCGCCCAGCGCGTCATGGATCAACTGCTCGAACACGGCATCGTTCATCGCGCGTGGATCGGCGTCAAACTGGACGAGAAGTTTGACAACAGGCTCGCCGCCAAACTGAAGCTGGACCGGGCGACGGGGACGCGCGTCAACGAGGTCTTTCCGAACTCACCCGCCTCGCGCGCCGGGCTGCAATTCGATGACGTGGTCCTGAACTTCGATGGCACCGACGTGCAGGATCACGATCACCTCATCAACCTTGTCAGTTTGTCGCCGATCGCCAAAAAGATTCAGGTGGTCGTCTGGCGGGGTGGACGCAAGACCATGTTGACGATCATTCTGGCCGATCGCACGGAGATGCCGCCGACCAGCGACGCGCCGTCCCGACCGGAGTTCGGTGTTCCCGTGAGGCCGATGGGGCTGACCGTCGTCCCGCTCGATGAAGACCTGGCCGAGCAACTCGGTTACGAACCACAGAAGCGTGGTCTGCTGATCCTGAAGGTCGATCGAGACAGCTCACTCGGACATCGACTGGAGCCGAACGATCTGCTCGAAGCGGTCGGCCGCACGCCCGTCGCGAGCCTCGACGATCTGAAGCAGGCCCTGGCAGAAACGGCCTCGCGCGACTCGGTCGTCCTCCACGTCCACCGCGCCACCGATGCCGATTCGCGCGAGCAACTCGTCGTCTGGCGACGGCCCCAGTGATGAGCAGAGGCGGAAGTCCGGCTTAGCTCTGTTAGCCGGACTTCCCTCCGGAATCACGCTCCCCCGGAGAGAAGTCCGGCTTTCGGAAAAGCCGGACTTCCAGATCGCTCGTCCGTCACTCGAACTGCAACCGCAGCGCCAACTCCTTGACGGCCGTCATGGGGATCTCGTCCGTTTCGATGGAGCGGCTTGAACTGATGAAGACGGGTGCTTCGCGAGACTCTTGTCCCGGCGTGGGCAATCGGCCGTGGCTCCCTTTCACGGGGGAAGCGTCCAGCCCGATGAGGTCCATGTAGTAGCGGAAGCCCAGGAACTTCTGAGCTAGTCGCCGCGCGATGCGGAGTTGTGGCAGAGACAACTTCGGATCGATGAACAACTCCATCGGGTCGTAGCCCGGTTTGCGATGGATGTCGATCGTGCGCGCGTAGTCCGGGGCGAGGGCGTCGTCCTCCCAGAAGTAATACGTGAACCACGAGTCCGGCGCGGCGACGACCACCAACTCGCCCGACCGTTCGTGGTCGAGACCGAACTGGCGCTGC
>JAYUFF010000995.1:0-9111 GCA_043738825.1 Schlesneria sp. | reverse complement strand
ACGTGGCCGTGAAATTGGAAATCCGGCTTCACGTCCTCGCACAACCACGTCGAAGCTCCGTGACCGTGGCACTTCAATTTGAAAAAGGCGATTGCCCTGTCAGCGACCGACGACCGCTTGCATCTCGGAGATCGTCGGATGATTCTTGCGGGACACGCGGGGCGTCTGGGCCATTGCGGTTGAATCGCAGTGCCCGCAGCCGTATCTGAACTCCCCCTCACCCTAGCGCTGTGTCACGTCTTGATTTTCGGGTTGTTGTCGTAGCCACGTCGTAGCCACGTTCGCCAGAACGTGGGCGAGACGCTGGATTGACCCCACGCTCTGGCGAGCGTGGCTACCCCCAAGATCAAGCTGTGACAAAGCACTGGCTGCCTGTTTTGAAGAGACTGACCACGAAAGGTTGATCGATGAAGTACGGGAACCGAAACCTCGCCGCGCCGCTTGTCGTCTTGCTCGCGCGAGACGCCGCGGCTCAGAGCACCGTGACAACCCCGCCTGAAAAAAAGCTCCCGATGCTGGGCGAGGTGTTTCGTGTCGAAGGGTGCGCCGCGTTTGTGATCCCGCCGGACAAGGCCACAACCTGTGGACCGGTTTCTTCCAGTGCCAGGAGTTGGTCGATTTCGTGATCGCGCATGCCAAGTCCCAATGAACGCCGGCAGACCGGAATGCTATCCTGTCATGCGGCTCCCTTGGACCGTCTGGTCGGATCGGAAGACCCGACCGACTTGGTGGCCTCGCCTGAAACGGTTTCTGATTCTCTTTGGTGACACCAATCCAACGACGCGCCGCAGTGGATCGCACGATGAATCAACCTCCGTCCTCTTCCCCATCGCCAGTACCCGAGTTCGATGCTCGCTTTGCGCAGCCAACTGACGAACGGGACAGTTCGCAGCGACCGCATGGCTGCGATGCGACCGCCATGTTCGCCGGCAAAGACCTTGCCACGGACGCGGTGGACATCATCCCAAAACTTTCGCTACCGGCGGCGTTTGGACGGTACGTGGTGCGGAGCGTGTTGGGTTGTGGCGGATTTGGCGTCGTGTATTTGGGGCACGACACACAACTCGATCGGCCGGTGGCGATCAAGGTGTTGCAGCGTGCGGCGGGCATTGCTCCCGAAGACGTTGAGCGGTTTCTGCAAGAGGCTCGACGACTGGCGAGGTTGAAGCATCCGGCGATCGTCACCGTGTATGACGTTGGCTCGGAGGGCAGCGATTTCTACATCGTCTCGGACTTCATCGACGGGATCAGTCTGAAGGATTGGCTCAGCACGAATCGTCCGACGTGGCAGGAGGCGGCGCGGATCGTGGCCGCGTTGGCCGAAGCACTCGCACATGCGCACGCGCAGCTCACGGTGCATCGCGACGTGAAGCCCGCGAACATTCTGATGACTCGCACGCGGCAGCCGGTGCTGGTCGATTTCGGGTTGGGACTGGACGATGCGGCGATCGCGGGCAGTGATCGCGGGGCGGTGATGGGGACGCCGGCGTACATGTCGCCGGAGCAAGTGACCGGCGTCGCGCATCGCATCGACGGCCGCACCGACATCTACAGTTTGGGGATCGTGCTGTACGAACTGCTTTGTGGACGCACGCCGTTTCGAGCGGCTGACATGTCCGAAATGCTGCGGCAGATTCGCGATGACGAACCGCAGCCGCCACGACAGATCGCGACCGACCTGCCGCGCGAACTCGAACGAGTCTGCTTGAAGGCGTTCGCCAAACGTCAGAAGGATCGCTACACGACCGCCAACGATTTCGCCGAGGAGTTGCGGCGAGTGCTCACCGCGGCGGACCCATCGCCCTCGGCCGTCGTCAGTGTGCCGACTCCGGTCAGCGCCGACACGCCCGCGCCGTCACGCCCCTCGATGACAACGTCGCCTGTCGCGCCACCGGTGATGTCGTCGGAGTCTGTTGGAACGGGATCGAGTTCCGTGCCGCGTTCCACATCGTCGCTGCGGCGATCGCGCGATGCGGAGCGGCGGCAACTGACGGTAATGTTCTGCGACCTGGCCGATTCGGCGACGCTCGCGGAAACGCTCGACCCGGAAGACTTGCATCAAATCCTGCGTGATTACCAACAGGTCTGCACCGAAGTCGTCCATCGCTTCGGTGGCGAGTTGGTGCAGACGGTCGGCGATGGGTTGTTGGTCTGCTTCGGGTATCCGGTGGCTTACGAAGACGCGGCCCAACGAGCAATCCGCACCGGATTGGCGATGCTCGACGATGTGGCGGCGCTGAGTCAGCGAATCAAAAAGACACGCGGCGTGACGTTGGCATTGCGAGTCGGCATTCACACGGGGCTGGCCGTCGCGGGAGACCTCTCGGGCGGAACCAGCAAAATCGGCGAGCCGGTGTCGATCGTCGGCGAGGCGCGCAACGTGGCCATCGAATTGCAAACTGCGGCGGAACCGAACTCGGTCATCATCAGTGGAGCGACGCTGCGGATCGTGCAGGGATTCTTCGACTGCGAATCGTTGGGTCCGTGCGCGGTCAAAGGCATCACAAAATCGGTCGAAGTGCATCGCGTGCTGCGCGAGCGTGAAGTCCGCAGCCGCATCGAGATCGCGGGGGCGGGCGGACTGACGCCGCTGGTCGGGCGAGATCGCGAAGTCGGCCTGCTGCTCGATCGCTGGGAGCAAGTCAAAGATCAGCAGGCTCAAGTCGCGATGCTGATCGGCGAGCCGGGGATCGGCAAGTCGCGGCTGACGTTCGTCCTCAAACAGCAGGTGCAGCAAGAGCACGACGCGGGCGAGCCGCGCACAGTCATCGAATGGCGTTGCTCGTCGCAGCATCAAAACAGCAGCCTCAATCCGGCGACGGAGTTTCTCGAACGGCAGCTTCATTTTCGGCGCGATGAGTCCGCCGACGCGAAGCTCACACGGCTGGAGCAATGGTTGGCGCAGGTCGGAATGCCGCTCGATGAAACCGTGCCGTTGTTCGCGGCACTGGTTGCGCTGCCGCTGCCGGCACGGTATCCCGCGCTGCAACTCACACCGGAGAAGCTCAAACAGAAAACGCTCGACGCGCTGTCCGATTGGTTGCGGCGGTGTGCCGACGCGACGCCGGTGTTGTTCATCGTCGAGGACTTGCATTGGATCGACGCGACCTCGTTGGAACTGCTCCGCGTGTTGATCGCCGAGGCTCCGGGTGAGCGATTGTTTTTGGTGCTCACGTTTCGGCCTGAGTTCAAGCCGCCGTGGAACGACTCGCGACTGACGCAGGTGCCGTTGCAGCGGCTGAACAAGCGGCAGATTTCCGAGATGCTGCAACAGCGCACGTCGGCCAAAGCATTGCCGCCGGAAGTCGCCGAGCAGGTCGCGGCTCGCTCGGACGGCGTGCCGCTGTTCATCGAAGAATGCACCAACATGCTGCTGGAATCCGGGCTGCTCAAGGAAGAGGCCGGGCAATACGTGCTGACCGGCAAGCTCCCACGCGACGCGATTCCGGCGACGCTGCAAGACTTGCTGATGGCCCGCCTCGATCGACTGGGCGATGCGAAAGAAGTCGCGCAGTTGGGAGCGACGCTCGGCCGCGAGTTCACTCATGAACTGCTGCTAGCGGTTACAACGCTCGATCCGCCGACGCTCGACGAAGAACTTGGCAGGTTGCTCGACGCGGAGTTGATTTTCAAAAAAGGCCGCCCGCCGCAGCAGAGCTACATCTTCAAACACGCGCTCATTCAAGACGCGGCGTACAACTCGCTGCTCAAAAGCAAACGGCAGCAGCATCACCAACGCATCGCCGAGGTGTTGGAGGCTCAGTTCTCGGAGACGGCCGCGACAACGCCTGAATTGCTCGCGCAGCATTTCACCGAAGCGAACCTCCCCGAACGAGGCGTGCCATATTGGGAGCGGGCCGGATTGCTCTGCCGAGACCGTTCGGCGAACGCCGAAGCGATCGGACACTTCACACGCGGGCTAAAACTGCTGGAGTCGTTCGACGACTCACCGGACAAAGACAAACAAGAACTGCGTCTGCAAATCCCGCTCGGCACCGCGTACCTCTCGGCGAAAGGCTACGCCGCGCCGGAAGGCGGGCCGGTCTTTGAACGCGCTCGCGCGTTGGCCGAACGGATCGGCGAGAAACCGCAGCTCTTCGCCGTCATGTGGGGCGATTGGGCGTGGCACGTCGTGCGCGGCGATTTTCGGTTGTGCATGGAACTCGCCGCCGAAGCGATGCAACTCGCCGAACAACTCCACGATCCCGGCCTCACGATGGAAGCCCTGTTCCTGCCGGGCCTGACGCTGCTCTATCGCGGCGACTTCGCCGGCGCTCGCGAACATTGCGAACGAGCGATCACGGAATTCGACAACCGTGAGTTGTGTGCCGTCTGGACCGCTCATACTGGCCAGAATTCTGGCGTGACGCATCGTTGCTATTTGGCTCTGGCGCTGTGGCATCTCGGCTTTCCCGATCAAGCCCTCGCGATGAGCGGCGAGGCCATTGCTCGCAGCCGCGAGGTCCGGCATCCCTTCAGTCTTTGTTACGCCCTGCATCATGCCGGCTGGCTGTTTCAGCACTGCCACATGGGCTTGGACGTTGAAGCTGTCAGCCAGGAAGAAATCCACATCGCCAGCGAACATTGCTTCGTCTTGTGGAGCGTCACCGGCACGCTGTATCGCGCCGCCGGTTTGTTGCAACATGGCCGCGTTGAGGAAGCTCTGCCCGAACTTCAGCAAGGCATCACCGCTTACAAAGCCAGCGGCGCGGAGCTGGCATTGCCGTTTTATCTCTCGCTGCTGGCCGAGGCGCTGCAACAGTCCGGCTTGCTGGACGAATCGCTCAGCACCATCGTTGAAGCTCTGCAATTCGCCGACAAAAACGAAGACCTCTTTCAAACCGCCGAACTCCACCGCCAGCGCGGCGAGTTGTTGCTGGCACTCTCTCCCGATCGCGCCGCCGAAGCCGAGTCGTGTTTTCAAACGTCGCTCGGCATCGCTCGCCAACAACACAGCCAAGCCTGGCAACTCCGCACGACCATCAGCCTCGCGCGCCTCTGGCACTCGCAAGGCCAAACCGCCCGCGCCCGCCAAGCTCTCCTGGAAATCTACGACTCGTACACCGAAGGCTTTTCAACCCCCGACCTCCTCACCGCCAAAAGTCTGCTGGACCAGTTGTGCGAGTAGTTCCGCCTGACGACTTCCGCACCGTGACAAACGCCGTAAAGTACTGAAACACTCTTCGACTGTCGGATCGCTGGCTTGGTCTTCGTCACGGCATTCTCATCGCGAGACGCCATGCACAGTTTTCTCCCGCACACCTCTTGGGAAATAGAGGTCTGGATCGCCGAAGCACCGGACTATTTGATTCACTTCAACGGCGAACGCTTCCTCGGCCCGTACCCCGACGTGATGCCCAGTCGGCTAATGCCCCAGTAACATTCCGTTTCACTCATTCATTGAACAACAACGGTTCCGGCCACATTTGCTCCTCACCCACGCAAGGATTCCATGCAAGCATCTGAGACAAGGCTCCGGCACTTGATCGAAGGGACGAAGCAGTATGTCGTCCCACTTTTTCAGCGTCCCTACAGTTGGTCCGAAAAACAGTGGAAAACGCTGTGGACCGACATCGTCGAACAGTCACGGCACGCCGACGGTCGGCCACATTTTTTCGGCTCGATTGTGACCACTCCGGCGAAGTCGGTGCCGCAGGGAGTCGGCAAATATCTCTTGATCGACGGGCAACAGCGAATCACGACTACTCAGGTGTTGCTCGCGGCGATTCGCGATTCGGCGGCGCGTTTGGAGGACACGAAGCTCCGCGACCGGATCGACGGCCAGTATCTGACAAACGCATACGAGGAAGACGACGAACGATTGAAGCTACTGCCCACGCAAGATGATCGCGCCGCGTTCCGAGCCATCATCCGGCGCGAGGTAATTCCGGAAAGTCGTCTGGGTATGTGCTACCGATTTTTTCAGTCTCGACTTGAGCGACTGACTGTCGATCAACTCGAACCCATTCATTTGGCGGTCGTAGATCGGCTGTCACTCGTCAGCATCACCTGTGACGAGCACGACAATCCGCACCTCATTTTCGAGAGTCTCAATGCCAAGGGGGAGAAACTCACACCTGCCGACCTGATCAGAAACTTCCTTCTGATGCGGGTGCATGTCAGTGATCAGGAACGCCTTTTCAAGATGTACTGGCTGCCGATTCAGCAAGCGCTCGGCAACGATCTGACGGAGTTCGTGCGACATTATCTCATGAAGGGGGGAAAAATCCTTACAGAGGCGGAGGTCTACTTCGACCTGAAGGATCGGTTGGCGAGTTCGACGCCTGCTCAAGCCGAAGCCTTCCTGCGCGATCTGCACCGCCACGGAATGTTCTACGCAAAATTTGTCGATTCCAAGCGAGAGGCTGATGCTGCACTGGCCGAGAGGCTTGATCGTATACGCCGATTGAAGGTCACGGTGGCGTACCCGTTCCTTTTGCGTGTTTTCGACGCATACGACGTTGGCTCGCTCAGTCGCGAGCAGATACTTCAAACGTTCGATCTTCTGGAGGCATTTTTGATTCGGCGATCAATCTGCAATATGCCGAACAACCAATTGCGGCGGATGCTGCCGCCGGTGTTCGATGCGGCAGGTGGTGCCAACTCGGCATTCGTTGACGGTCTCCGTCAACAGTTGGGTGGAAGGCGTTGTCCAAACGACGAAGCATTTGCTGCGGCACTTGCCACAGAACCACTCTATTCAACGGCCGAGAAAAATGTGCGGCTTCGGTTGATCCTCGAAAGACTTGAACGCTCGTTCAACCACAAGGAACCGGCCGACATTTCAAAAGCAACGATCGAACACGTTATGCCACAGACGCTCACCGAAGCGTGGCAGCAGGAGCTTGGTGACGGGGCTACCGAGCATTGGGCGCGTCTACTGCACACGTTGGGGAATCTGACGCTGTCAGCATACAACCCCGAACTCTCGAATCAGCCGTACGATGCCAAACGAAAGTTGCTCATCGACAGTCATATCGAATTGAATCGTAACTTTGCCCAGATCCCGCGATGGTCGCCAGACGCAATCCTGGAACGGGGCCGTGTGCTCGCGCAGCGAGCACTCAAGATTTGGGGCGATGTCGGTCGAGTGGCCATCTCAATAGAACACGAAAAGCGAGCGAGCTCGCCGCCTGTAAAAATTCGGTTTCGTACCGTCGAGCAACGTGCTGTTAACTGGAAGGATGCATTCACTAAATTGCTGAAGCAGTTTGAAGGGAGCAGTCCTGGCCTCCTCATGCGTATCGCCACGGAACAGACTTTGAATGCTGCGATCGCGACGAATGGAGATCGGTTCCGTCGGTCGAAAGCACAGATCGGCGATGTCTACGTCAACACACACGCCAGCGCGGCCCAACTCCAAGATTGGTGCCGGAAAGTCGCTGAGATTGGAAAAATTCGTCTAACCGATTTCGAGTTCGTCATGCCGGATGATGCCGTGCCAGGGAAAAGAAAAAGTGTGCCACCACTCAGAATAAGGTTTCGTGACATCGAGCAACCCGTGCTCAATTGGAAGGACGCAATTACCAAACTGCTGATGCAGTTTGATGCGAGCAGCCCTGGTTTATTGTCACGAATCGCTGTGGAACAGACCCTGCCCGCTGTGATCGCTATGGACTCTGCGGGGTTTCATGGATCGGAAGTGCAGATCGGCGAAGTTTACGTCAACACCTATGCCAATGCGGCCCAACTTCAGAATTGGTGCCGAAAGGTCGCAGAGATCGGGGGAATTAGCTCATCTGATTTCGAGTTCATCATGCCTGATGACGCATCGAAGTCAGTTGAATGAGACCCAACGGTGTGAAAAACAAAATTGTAAGAACTTTTGTCTCAACGAATTTCGGAGTCCCGATGACACAAATCGTCTTCGCTGCTGTGGGGATCGTTTTCCTCGTGACGACCGCATTCACCAACGAACCGAGCCGGGACTGGCCTCGGTGGAGAGGGCCGAAGGCGGACGGGATTGCTGACAACGGGAAGCTGCCGACTCAATGGAGTCCGTCCGAGAACATTCGCTGGTCGGTGAAATTGCCGCTGGGGAACGAGTTCGCCGGTCGTTTACGGAAGCCGTGTATACCTCACGCGGCGCATGGTGAGTCGTTTAACCGCGTGGGCATCGCCCCGCGCGTGAGCGACAGTTCACGCTCAAAACTCGCGGGGCGATGCCCACGCGGTTAAACGAAAACGTCTCACATCAGGCCGCGCGGAGTGTGTTCGTCACTTCGGAACTCAATCAGGAGGGGAAGAAGTCGCTGCTCACGCTGTGCTTTGATCGAACGGAGGGCCGTGAGCTTTGGCGAAATGATTTTGGGTTCGGGGTGAATCAGCGTGTTCACGAGAAATTGAACTTGGCCACACGCAGCAGGTGCTACGGCTCCTTGAACAGATTCTCAGCACTCGACCAGCAGCCGGAAGGCGTCGCTGAGCATGTGGGCGAGCTTGACGGTGAAGCGGGCGGCGTCGGCTCCGTTGATGACGCGGTGGTCATACGAGAGGGACAGCGGGAGCATCAGGCGTTCGGTGACTTCACCATCGACCAACTGAAGCTGCTTCTGGCTGCGGGTCATGCCGAGGATCGCGACCTCGGGGTAGTTGACGATCGGCGTGAACGACGTGCCGCCGATGCCGCCGAGGTTGGTGATCGTGAACGTTCCGCCCTGCATCTCGCTGACTTGCAGCTTGCGATCGCGGGCCTTGGCGGCGAGTTCGGACAGTTCGCCCGCCAGTTGAAGCACCGTCTTCTGATCGACGTTGCGAATCACGGGCACGACCAAACCGTGGAGCGTATCGACCGCGACGCCGATGTGGTAGTAGCGCTTCAATACGACTTCGGTCTTGGCCGAGTCGTAGCTGGCGTTGAACTGCGGGAACTCTTTGAGACACGCCACGACCGCCTTCATGGCGAGGGCCGTCATCGTCACCTTGGGCGAACCCTTGGGTGCGGACTCGACGAAGCGCTTGCGAACGGCCTCGGTTTCCGTGATGTCGGCGAGGTCGTGTTGCGTCACGTGCGGAATGATCTGCCACGCGAGGCTGAGGTTGTTGGCTGAGGTCTTCTGCAACTTCGTGAATGCCTGACGATCGACCGGGCCGTACTGCGCGAAGTCGGGC
>JAYUFF010000994.1:0-3450 GCA_043738825.1 Schlesneria sp. | reverse complement strand
TATGACAAAAGCACGGCCACGCAAAGCCGTGACCGTGGCACCCTGAAAACAAGCCGTTTCTTTCCGGATAGCCTCTGAGTCTTTTGCTTCTTCGCTTTGTCCACTCGCCCCGGCCTTGCGGGGAGAGGGCTAGGGTGAGGGGGGCTTCGCGTTAGCATCGCGCCAGACCGAAATCGAAGACAAGGATTTGAACCACGGATTACACGGATGGCACTGATAAGAGATGAAATTGAAGAGAAAGAAAATGTGAACCGTATCGCCCTCTCTGCCTCTTATCCGTGATATCCGTGCAATCCGTGGTCGCCTTCCTGAAAGCTTGATCAGAAACCAAAGCGGTGATGAATCACCGCAGTCCAAAAATGAGATGACTGACATGACTGAATCTCGACCGATCGAACCGCTGTTCACTCGCAACCCCGAACTGTTTTATTCCGACGGGACGCCGAAGGCTCAGGGGTTGTATGACCCTGCCAACGAGCATGACTCGTGCGGTGTCGGGTTTGTCGCGCACATCAAGGGGCAGAAGTCTCGACAGATCGTCGATGATGCCCTGCGGATGCTGAAGCACATGGCGCATCGAGGGGCCTGCGGGTGCGAGACAAACACCGGCGACGGGGCCGGGATTTTGACGGCCATCCCGCACGACTTCCTCACCAAGGTCGTGCAGCGAGATTTGAACATCACGCTCCCCGCTCCGGGGCAGTACGGCGTGGGACTCGTCTTCCTGCCAACCGATCCCGAACAGAGGAAGATCGCCAAGGAAACCGTCGGCAAGTTGATCGTCGAGCAGGGACAGACGCTGCTCGGATGGAGGCACGTCCCCACCGATCCCGATGGTGCCGACATCGGTCCCTCTGCGCGAGCCGCCAGTCCCACGTTCGAGCATCTCTTCGTCGCGGCCAAGCCGGGTCTCTCGCGAGACGAGTTTGAACGCCAACTGTTCGTGATCCGCAAACGGGCCAGCCATGCCATCCGTCAGGGGAAACTGCCACAAGCGTTGCAGTTCTATGCCTGTTCACTTTCGTCCAAGATACTGATTTACAAGGGGATGCTCACGTCCGAGCAGGTTCAGGCGTTCTTCAACGACCTGCAAGACCCGGAATTCACATCGCATCTGGCGATGGTTCACAGCCGCTTCTCGACGAACACGTTCCCGAGTTGGGATCGTGCTCATCCGCAGCGGTACATCGCTCACAACGGTGAGATCAACACCGTGCGAGGCAACGGCAACTGGATGTTCGCGCGGCAGGGAATGATGAAGAGCGAACTGTTCGGCAACGACCTTCAGAAGTTGTTCCCGATTGTCGAGCCGTTTTGTTCGGACTCGGGCAACTTCGACAATGCGCTCGAGTTGCTCGTCGCGTCCGGTCGCAGCCTGCCCGAGGCGGTGATGATGATGGTCCCCGAAGCGTGGCAGAATCACGAATCGATGCCCGAGGACAAGCGCGCCTTCTACGAATATCACTCGGCGCTGCAAGAACCGTGGGACGGTCCGGCGTCGATCTCATTCACGGATGGTGAGGTCATTGGTGCGACGCTCGACCGGAACGGCCTCCGACCGAGCCGCTACTACGTCACGCACGACGACCGCGTCATCATGGCGAGCGAAGTCGGAGTGCTCGACATTGACCCGGCGAATGTGAAGCTGAAGGGTCGCCTGCAACCGGGCAAGATGTTCCTCGTGGACTTCAAACAAGGTCGCATGATCCCGGACGAGGAACTCAAGAAGGACTTCTCCAATCGTCGGCCGTACAAGCAGTGGTTGCAGAACCAGCGGCTGCTCTTGAGCGAACTCCCCGCCGTCGGTGCGCCCGAACGCATGGTGGGCGACGAACTGCTCCAGCACATGCAGTCATTTGGTTACACGACCGAGACGTTGCAATTCATGCTCGTTCCGATGATCACGACGAAGAAAGACCCGATCGGCTCGATGGGCGACGACACGGCGCTGGCCTGCCTGAGCGATCAGCCGCGTCTCTTGTACGACTACTTCAAGCAACTCTTCGCCCAGGTGACCAACCCCGCGATCGACAGCACTCGCGAAGAGGTCATCATGTCGCTGGAGTGCTACATCGGTCCCGAGGGCAACCTACTGGATTCAACCGAGGCTCAGTGCCATCGGCTCGTCGTGCCGCATCCGGTTCTGACCAACGAAGAGTTGGCCACAATCAAGCATCTCGATTATCGCGGTTGGAGAGCCAAGACGATCGACATCACGTACCCGAAGACGCAGGGCGCGGCGGGGTTGAAGTGGGCGCTCGACCGCATCTGCGGTGAGGCTCGTCAGGCGATCGAGTCGGGATACAGCCTAGTCATCCTGTCGGATCGGCTCGCCAGCGCGAGCCGTCTGCCGGTCAGCACGCTCCTTGCAACAGGAGCCGTCCATCATCACCTCGTTCACAATGAAGAGCGGACTCGGATCGGCATCGTCGTCGAAACAGGTGAGGCCCGCGAAGTCCACCACTTCTGTCTGTTGAGCGGCTACGGCGCGGATGCCATCAACCCGTACATGGCGTTTGAATCGCTGTGGCAACTCAAGGACGACGGCGAACTGGGCGGCGATTGGACTCACGAGCAAATCACGGCCGCGTATCGCAAGGCCACCAAGCAGGGCATCCTCAAGGTGATGGCCAAGATGGGGATCTCGACGCTGCAAAGCTACAAGGGTGCTCAAATCTTCGAGGCCGTCGGTCTCAGCGACGAGATCATCAACAAGTGCTTCCGGGGAACGTCCAGCCGCATCAGCGGTATCGGGTTTGAAATCCTTGGCGAGGAGGCGATCCGTCGTCACGAGCTGGGCTACCCGACGCGAAACAACAACAACCTGCCGGTCCTACCCAACATGGGCCTCTTCGCGTGGCGTTCCAACGGCGAGAAGCACGCGTGGAATCCGCACAACATCGCCAATATCCAAAAGGCCGCGCGTCAGGGAGACAAGCAGGCGTATCGCGACTTCGCGAAAATCGTCAACGAACAGACCGTGCGCGAATGTCATCTGCGAGGAATGTTGAAGTTCAAGACCGACCGAACACCCGTCCCGCTGGAAGAGGTCGATTCGGTGGAGTCGATCATCAAACGATTCTGCACCGGTGCGATGAGTTACGGTTCGATTTCGGCCGAAGCTCACGAGACGCTGGCCATCGCGATGAATCGCATCGGCGGCAAGAGCAACACCGGCGAAGGGGGCGAGGACTACAAACGCTTCAAACTCGAATCGAATGGCGACTCGAAACGCTCCGCCATCAAGCAGGTCGCGTCGGGACGCTTCGGTGTGACGAGTTGGTATCTGACCAACGCCGATGAGTTGCAGATCAAGGTCTCACAGGGAGCCAAGCCCGGCGAAGGGGGCGAACTGCCAGGCCACAAGGTGGACAAGATCATCGCTGCGACGCGCCATTCGACTCCCGGTGTGGGCCTCATCAGCCCGCCGCCGCATCACGACATCTATTC
>JAYUFF010000993.1:0-3453 GCA_043738825.1 Schlesneria sp. | reverse complement strand
TCGAGTCTGCGAGGCCCACCGCATGAACGAACGGTGGGCCTTGCAGACTCGACCCACCCTACGCATGACAACGATACGTTCTTGAATGAACGAGTGACCCGCAGTTCAACCCTTGGAGATGGCGAGATGGCAATCTCGGTTTCGTGCGGCAAGTGTGACAAACGCTACTCGGTCAAGGACGAACTGGCGGGGAAGAAGTTTCGCTGCAAAGAGTGTGAGACGCTCGTTGCTGTCCCCGCTCCCCACGATGACGACGATCCGTTCTCCGGATTGACGATGAAGAGCAGCGGTCGGGCGATCGATGATGATGAGGAAGAGGAGGAAGAGGAATACGACGAAAGTCCACGAAGCCGGAGCAGACGCCCGGCACGCAAGGAGAAGTCGAAACCTCGTCGCGTATCGAGATCGCGTGACGAAATGTCCATGGGAGTGAAGTTTGCAATTGGCGCGATTGTCGGGCTGCGCTGCTTTAACTTCTTGAGCCTGCTCGGACTGATGATGATTAGCGCGATGCTAATGATCCAAAATCAACAAAATCGCGATCTCGTACAGATTCTTGGCACCATGATCATCATGGCTCCGGTCATCATTCGCATTTTCATTGAATACCGTGTGATTTGGGGATTGAGACAAAAGCAATCACAGACAAGGCTGACAGCAACGATCATGGCGGTGCTGATGACTCTGATTATTGGAGCGTTCGTGTGCCTTCTGGCATCCACCCCGTTGTTACCGCAGCAGCCGGCGGGCGCTGCCCAGTTCATGATTGCCCTGCTCTCATTTCAATTGCTTTGCGAGTTGGTGGTCATCATTGGCCTCAACTTGCCAGCATCCAGCGAGTTCCTATCGGATTGAATGGTGTCATCGTTGCGGGGCGAAAGTCGTTTTTCATGATCGCTGATTCGCCGGTCTCATTTCCTCGTCGGGGTGGTCGGTGTCAACGCGGGCGAGATGATTGCCGAAGCGACCCTCGCCGTGGCCCGCAATCTGGCCGAAACGATTCATGCGCGTCCGCCCCTCAGCGAAACCCTGATGGAAGCGGCTGAAAGCGTCTTCGGCCAGGCCACGCATTCGTACCGACCAAAACGTGGTTGAGGATTCGCGATGGCGAAGAAGTTGGCCAGTTCCGCCAAGAAGGCAGGCTCCAGCAAGTTTGTGACTGAGGTTGTCTCGCTGCTCGCCGAGCTGGGCGAGGTCCGGGCGAAGGCGATGTTTGGTGGCTACGGCATCTACTGCGGTCCCACGTTCTTCGCACTGATCGCTCGCGACCGGCTCTACTTCAAAGTCGATGACGACTCACGCGGCGAGTACACCGCACAGGGAAGTGGGCCGTTTTCTCCAGCTCCCGGCAAGACGATGAAGTCGTACTACGAAGTCCCGCGCGACGTGTTCGAGAGTGATGAGGAACTCGTTCGCTGGGCGCGGCGGGCGGTCGCGGTGGCCGAAGTCTCTTGAATAGTCGGCGGGTGGACAGGACGATGGTTGCATCTTCACCCGAGTTGTTCGCGGTCTCCGCACCAACCCGCAGCGTAAGCGAGGGCGAACCGCGACGACGCCCTCGCTAACGCTGCGGGTTGGTATGCGGACGCGAATCGTCCGGGCTTCCACTCCGATCACAGTTCTTTTGTCGAGGTCTCCCCCCGTGAATCCACATTCTGACCAACCCCGCTTTGCCGTGCTGATTGATGCCGACAACGCGCAGGCCTCCGCCATCGTCACGCTGCTCGGTGAGATCGCCAAGTACGGCATCGCCAGCATCAAGCGGGCGTATGGCGACTGGACCACATCGCGGCTCAACAGTTGGAAGAACATGCTGAACGAGCATGCGATCCAGCCGGTGCAGCAGTTCGGCTACACCAGCGGCAAGAACTCGACCGACGCGGCGCTCATCATCGACGCGATGGACCTGCTGTACGCCGGCAGGCTTCAGGGATTCTGTTTGGTCTCCAGCGACAGCGACTTCACGCGGCTGGCGACCCGGCTGCGCGAGTCGGGAATGACGGTGATGGGCTTCGGTGAGAAGAAGACGCCCCGCGCGTTCGTTGGGGCCTGCGACAAGTTTGTCTACACCGAGATCCTCATCACGGCGGACGATTCAACAGAGACGGCCTCCGCACCATCTGTGTCGAGGAAGTCGGGCAAGGATCTGCGCAGCGACTCGACACTCGGCAAGCTGTTGCGAGCGGCGGTGATGTCGTCCGCCGATGAAGACGGTTGGTGCTACGTGGGGCGCATCGGCAGCTACAT
Source organism: Schlesneria sp. (assembly GCA_043738825.1). GTDB lineage: Bacteria > Planctomycetota > Planctomycetia > Planctomycetales > Planctomycetaceae > Schlesneria. The sequence continues at coordinate 1,206 of JAYUFF010000993.1, read as the reverse complement.
CGCCAATCAGGCTCCCGATTTCGACCCGCGCAACTACGGCTACTCGAAGCTCAGCCAATTGCTGGCGGCGACGGAAGTCTTCGAGACTCAATCCCGAGCGACCAAGTCGGGGCAGGCTCAAAAGTATCTGAGGCCGATCCAGGCGAAGAAGGCCGTCAAACCGAAGGGTCGCGCCGACGAGGCGTGATGCTGCGACCATCTGCCGGATCGAAGCCCCTTTTCATGTCCCCTCGCCCCGGCTCTGCGGGGAGAGGGTTAGGGTGAGGGGCGAGGGTTAGGGTGAGGGGCGAGCCGTTTCAGAAAAGAACCCCTCACCCTAGCCCTCTCCCCTCCAAGGCGAGGGGCGAGGGGACCAAACAAGAACAGAAAGGACGGACGGGCAGGAGTGCTCATCCTCCAATATCTCTACAAACGACATCCAAGGACTGACGTTCGATGCGCCGATTGATTTGCTGCTCGCTGATGCTTCTCGCCAGCATGGTCTCGCGACCGGTTGAACTTCCGGCGCAGGATGCCGCCGTCGCGAGACCCAAGCCGCTGAAAGCACTGCTGATTCTCGGTGGCTGTTGCCACGATTACGCGAAACAGAAGGAGATCCTCAAAAAAGGGATCGAAGCCCGCGTGATGGCCGAAGTCGCGATCGTCTACTCGCCCGACAAAAGTACCCAGGCGCGGTTCGACATCTACGACAACCCCGACTGGGCGAAGGGCTACGATGTTGTCATCCACGATGAATGCTCGGCCGATGTGAAGGAGATGCCCTACGTCCAGAACATCCTCAACGCCCACAAGAGCGGTGTTCCGGCAATCAACCTTCACTGTGCGATGCACTGCTACCGAACGGGGACGAACGACTGGTTCGAGTTCCTCGGCATGCAGTCCTCCAGCCACGGGCCGCAGAAACCGATCGACATCGCGTTCGTCGCCCCCGAGCATCCGGTGATGAAGGGGTTCGGCGGAGGCGGTCCAAGCGGAGGCGGTTCGTTTGCGAAGCCGCTCGAAAACTGGACCACGATCAACGAAGAGCTGTACAACAACCTCAAGCTGTTCGGCACCGCGAAGCCGATCGCGCGCGGGACACAGGACACGGGGAGCAAGGTCGATGACTTCATCGTCGCGTGGGTGAACGAGTACGGACCGAAGAAGACTCGCGTCTTCTGCACGACGCTCGGCCACAACAACGAGACGGTGGGAGACGCCCGTTAC
>JAYUFF010000992.1:0-9126 GCA_043738825.1 Schlesneria sp. | reverse complement strand
GAAGCCTGAAGCGCAAGCGAAGGATTGTTGAGCCTAAATCGTCCGTGTTTTTGACATCCTTCGCTTGCGCTTCAGGCTTCTATTTCATTTTTCAACAGGCTGTTACCCCACGCTCTGGCGAGCGTGGCTACCCCAAGATCAAGCTGTGACACAGCACTAGGGTGAGGGTTCCTTCGGTTTGGTAACGGTAATGCGTTTGGTGATGCGGATCGCGGTGGGTGAGCCGCGCGGATACTCGGCCGTCGCGGCGATGATCGTGCGTTCGGGATGATCGGGTTCGGGGGAGACGGCGATGCGAACCGAGGCCGTTCGTCCGGCGGATAGTTGCTCGGCGGGAACGGCCCACGTCTCACCGGTGTAGTCGGGCGAAGCGTTCCATTGAGCGACGGCGCGTGCGGCTCCCGCATCGGCCAGCCAGTTCGCCTGCGTGTGCAGAACCTCGCGCTGCAGTTGCTGCTTCGTCTGCGAGACCGTTCTCAACAACGCCGCCCCCAGCATGGAAACGACGAGCAGCGCGAGGATCGCAAACACGATGATCGCCCCACGACGAGGACTCGTTCGAGACGCGGCATTCCGGACAGCAAGTCGTTTCATTTCGACTCCTCCTTCAGATCTTTCGCGGTACTGATTGCGAGGCCCAAAGCGAGGTCGTGGTCCCGCCCGAGAAAGGCTTCGATGACGAGCGACCGTCTCGGACGAGTCGCCTGCGGTTGCGGCGTGATCGTGCTCCCCTGCCGTTCGATGACCAGACTGAGCATCACGCCATCAAACTCATGAGTTACCTCGTCCGTCTGATTGGGGAAGGACACACGGCACTCGGGCAGCCGGTAGATTTCGCGGCTCAACAGCTTGTCATCACCGCCCAATTGTTCGCGGATCACTTCGCCTTCGCGGGCCGAGTACACAATGGCTGGAAAATTCTTATTCGTCCTGTCTATTTCAATCTGCATTAGTTTGAGCGTGCGATTCACTCCGTCGTCTCCTTTGTCCCGATCGGCTCCCGAAGTCGCGTGAACGTCGCGTCGAAACTGATCGGCCAAGCGCGAGACCGTTCGTTCCGTCAGAGCCGCCCGCATCGCGACCTGCTCCGCCAGGAACAGACGGTGGAAGACGACTCCCACCATGCCGAACAGGACCGTGATGATGGAGATGACGACCATCAATTCGATCAGCGAAAAACCGCGCCGCAGAGAAATCTTGGTGAGCCGGGCGGCGTCGGCCCCCGGACACTTCGATCTGTTAGTACGACAGCGCACGTTTGTAATTCCGGTCCCCTCTCCCGCCCGCTTCGGGGGGAGAGGGTAAGGGTGAGGGGGGCCTTCGGTTGCAGTAGTGAACACTGGGTTGGTCGTAATTCCCCGATGGACTGTCGATTCCACCGACGGCCCCCTCACCCTCTCCCCCGCAGAACCGGAGGAGAGGGGACAAGCAGGCCGAACGTGCGCCGTCGGATTAGAAGCCGTGAGTCCGGGGGCTGACGCCGCCCGGCTCACCGGATGAGTTGCAAGGTTGTTCGTGACGTGTCTGGTTCTCATGGCTGGCCCTCCCCGTTCGGATAGACCCACGCCGACAGACGAACCGGCGCGACAAGCTGCCCCGAACGGCTCTTCCAGCGAATGGAAACCGTCACTTGTTTCGAGCGAGGAGTCTCCGACAGTTCCTTCACTTCGACCTGCCGTTCCAAACCGGGGAGCAACGTCTGAACATCGGCCGGTGCATCCGTGAGCGACTGATCGCCGACCGGCAACTCGGACCAACTCTTGGTCGTCGCGCGTTCGAGCAGATTGGCGGCGTGCTGCAACGCGAACTGCCGCTGTTCGGCCGAACGTCGTTCTTGAGCCACCACCGTCAGCAGCGGGATCGACACCGAGAAGACCACGCCCAGCAGGATGCAGGTCGCGATCAACTCGATCAGCGTGAACCCGCGCCGTGCGACGGGCCGTTCGGAGCAGCCGGCTCGGCCGAAGTCGCGAAGCGATGGCAGCGAATAGCCGTGGGCGTCAGCCCACGGAGAACGGCCAGAACGACTCGTAGAGCCGCGAAGCGGCGGTAGGGAGCGTGGTCCGACGGGGCGTTCTGCTGTCGTCGCTTCGCGGCTGGCAGACGGTTGTGCCAGCTCGTCCGCAGGCTGACGCCTGCGGCTCATCGCTGTCATCGCTTCGCGATTGGAAACACGGTTCGTCACGGAATCAATCTCCTCAACTCAGGTCGTTCAGCAGTTTGACGAGTGGCATAAACATCGCGATGGCCACGAACCCGACGATGGCTCCGAGGAACAGGATCGCCACCGGACGCAACAACTCCAGCATCGCCGAGAAACGGAACAGCAGGCGGCGGTCGAGGCTGTCGGCCAGCGTGTGCAGTGCCCACGGCAGATTGCCGACGCGCTGAGCCGACTCGATCAACGCAACCTCTTTCGGTCTCAGAAAGCCCTCGCGGGCGAGCAGTTCCCAGCACGGTTCGCCTTGAGTCAGCGCGAGTCGCACGGCGGCGGCCCGTCGCTGCAAGAGGATCGGTCCCGACGAGGTCACGAACGGATCGAGACCCCGATCCAGCGGAGCACCCATCGCCACGGTTTCGGCCAGCGATCGCAGCACGTCCGACGTGTGCGGTCGAATTAGCCAGCGTCCCGCCCAGCTCTGCCACAGCACCTGCCAACCGTAATAGTGAGCCATCGCGGCCACGACGACGGCAGCGCCCGTGAGATAGATGATGGGCGACGCCAGATACCAATAGTTGACGAACGCATCCGACCCATGAATGAGTGTGACCGTCATCCCCGGCAGTTCGGTCCCAAAGTCATCAAAGATTTTCTTGAACTTCGGGATGATGTAGTACATCAGGAAGCCGAGAGTCAGGACCATCACGGTCAGCACCGCCGCCGGGTACGTCAGGGCGGCATGCGCATCCAGCGAATGGCTGCCTTCGGTCAGATTTCGCGTGTGCTTGACCGCCGCGTTGCAGAGCGCCTCGGCCAGGTTCCCCGCTTGCAAGCCGGCTTGGATTTCGAGCATCGCCGTGCGCGAGAGCAATCCCTGCGGCACGGCCAACTCGCTGCTGGGCAGCCCGTCCCGCAGTCGATGGGCCAACTCGACCAACCGCTCGTGCCGCTTCCCCCAGCTTCCGCGCGCGTAGGCCTCGACATCGTCGGCGAGGTTGCGCTGCGAAGCCACCGAGGTCGCCAGCATCCACAGCAGTTCGGCCTCTTGAGCACGCCGGCGCGAGCCGAGCAGTTGCAGTTCGGCCTCGGCCAGTTGAGTCGCGGCCAGCACGAGCATCACGAATGCGATCAGGGCCAGCGGCCGACCGAGCATCGCCGTCGCCAGCAGCACGAACAGGCCGATCCCCAGGAAGAGATAGCTGAGGACGAACAGCGTGCGGCGGCGAGGCCCCGACCACGACGTTTCCGGCTGCGTGTCGGCCGCGATCCGCAGACCGAGCGCGACGCCAAACAGCGCCAGCGGCAACAGGACGATGGATACTGCGATGAGCACTTCCATGACAGACTCATCCTCTCAGGACAGATTATTCGCGGTTCGTTTTATTCACGGTTCGTTGGCAAGTCGCACGACCAGTGCTTTGCCACAGCTTGATCTTGGGGTCGCCACGTTCGCCAGAGCGTGGGGTCCATCCAGCGTCTCGCCCACGTTCTGGCGAACGTGGCTACGACAACAACCCCCATTCTTAGGTGTGACAAAGCACCAGGTTGCAATGTGTTGTCGGCTCGCTCGCATTTTGTAGGGTGGGACAAGCTCGCTTCGAGCGCCGGCCCACCTCTGATCGGATTCGTGAACCGATGACTGGTGGGCCGGCGCTCGAAGCGAGCTTGTCCCACCCTACGTTGCGGGCGCGAGCCATGACTCATCCCTCTTTCAAGACAGATCGTTCAACAGTTTGATCAGCGGCATAAACAGGGCGATCACAATGGTTCCCAGTCCGACGACGGTGAAGATCATCACGAACGGCTCGATGACGGTGGAGGTCAGGCGCGAGCTGACTTCGGTGCGCGCCGAATAGATTTCAGCCAGTCCGTGCAGCGCGTCGGCCAGTGTTTTCGGCGACGAGGTCTCGCGCAGCACGTGGGCCAGCGACGCGGGGAATCCGCAGGTGAGCGCCGCCATCTCCGCCCCGATGCCGCGATCAATGTCCAGCGCCATTTGGACGCTCGCCATTTTCACCCACTCGTCTTCACTCGATTCACCCGCCACGAGCACGCCCGTCGCGAGCGGCATCTCGGATTCCACGAAGACCGCCAGCAGGTGGCAGAACTCGGAGAGCGCGGCCAGTCGAAACAGTGGCCCGATCAGCGGGATCGAACCCGACCAGCGTTGAGTCACCAGCCAGTGACCCTGCCAGACGAACGGGCAGGTCGCGAACACCAGCACCAGTAACACGAGGGCCACCACCAAACACGGCAGCCAATAAGCCACGCCGAACCGGGAGACCTCGACCACCGCGATCGTCAGGCCGGGCAGTTGCGTTCCGAAGTCATCGAAGATTTTCGCGAACTGCGGCACGATCACAAAAAACATGAACGAGCCGACGGTCGAGGCAATCGCCATGAGGAACAACGGGTAGGTCAGCGCCATCCACAACTGCCGCCGAAGTTCGTTCGACCGACGAGTCTGCTCGACGGTCCAGTGCAACACCGCATCGAAGCGGCCGAACTGCGTCCCCCGCTCCGCCAGCACACGCAATGCGGGCGACAGCCGCAGTTCCACGGAGTCGAGCGCCTGCGAGAGTGATTCGCCCCGTTCCAGTCGCGCGGCCAGTTGCCGCAACGCTCGGCGAGTCCTCGGGGAGTAAGTCTCCTCGGCCATCGCAATCAAGGCCGGCGCGAGCGGCAGCCGCGCCCGAGCCGTCGCGTCGAGCTGCCCCAGCACCGACTCGACATCCGCGTCGGTCAGCAAAATCTCCGGTTGGTCATCATGCGTCGAAGTCATGTTGTTAGACCGTCCTCACTCAAAGTCACCAGTCGTGTAGGGTGCGTGGAGTCTTCGGAACGCACCAGTGCTGTGTCACGTCTTGATTTTCGGGTTCAGCAAATCAGCCGGAACGCGCTAGCGTCCGGTTCTAACCGTGGGCTGGCACCCAGCGGCACTTGCTTTACTAACCCGCAGCGTAAGCGAGGGCGATGACAAGAGGCGTTTTCCTTTGTTTCACTCGCTGACACTTCGAGTTGCTGGGGTAAAGTAAGTGCCATTGGGCTAGCGCCCGGCGGCTGATGGACTCAATCCGAAATCTCAGGTGTGACACAGCACCAGGCATCGTCTCGATTCAACGGGTGCGTTCCGAAGGCTCCACGCACCCGACCACGACAGCAAGCGTCACTAATCTCACTCGTGCATGAAACCGTCCCACAGCTCTCGCAGCGGGATGAAAAAGAGCAGGCCGTAAACCAACACGATGGTTCCCGAGATGCAGACCGTCGTCAGCACCGGCAACCAAAACTTGAACAGCGTCGCCCGTTGAATCGCACGGCGACGGTAGGACTCGGCCAGCAATTGCAGCGTCTCAATCAGTGTTCCCTGTTGCTCGGAGGTCGCCAGCATCCAGCGCATCAGCGGCGGCAGCGACTTTGCGCGAGGCAGTGCGTTGGCCAGCGAGCTGCCTCGTTGCAGTTCGTCTCCGACTTGAGCGACCGCCGCGCGCAGACGGCGATCGTCGGTGGCATCGCCCGCGCGACGCAGAGCCTTCTCCAACGGCAGTCCATGCGAAACTTGCAGCCGCAGCAGTTCCACGAACTGTGCCCAGTTCAGGCTGCGATGGACGGACGCCACGCCCGGCACAAAGCTCCACGCCATCATGGTTCCGGCTCGACGACCGCGCAGCAGCACGAGGCCCACGAAGCCCAACAAGGCCACTGCCGGAATCAGGCCTCCCCAAACCGGCACGGTTCGATGCAGCACACGCAGCGTTTTGAACACCAATGTGTCGGGGAACCGGAACATCTCGGCCGTGGACAGGTAGGCCGGTGCGACCGTCATCACGAACAGCACCAGCAGCGCATAGCCGATCACGGCCACGATGGCCGGATACACCAAGGCCAACGCCACGCGCTGCCGCGCGTCCTGTTCGACCTGCGCCGAGAGTGTCAACGAGCCGAGAGCCTCACCCAACCGCCCCGACTCCAGTCCGGCTCCGACCACCGCCGTGTAAATCGGTGAGATAGCCGGGCCTTCCTGTTCCAAGGCCTCGACCAGCGACTGCCCGTTCGAGAGTCGATCTGCAAGCCGCTCGGCGAGTTGCCCCAATCGAGTCGGCACGCTGCCACTCAGTCCTCGCAAACCGAGTTCGAGCGGAATGCCGGCCTTCACCAGCGCCGCGATCTCGTGATTGAGGGCAATCAGATCGGCCAGCCGTGGCGTTGAACCGTGCGATGGTGAAGTGGGTTGAGTCATGGAAATGGCGTTCAGTGTTCAGAGTTCGTTCGTCTGATTCTTGTTCGTTTGCCGGAAGCCCAGCACGCGCCGCGCTTCGACGGGGCTGAGGCGTCCTGCGGCCACGGCCTGCGCCGCGCGTTGGCTCATGCTCTGCATCCCCGCTCGCTCGGCCAGCGAAGACAGTTCGGTGGCATCGCAGCGCGAGAGGATGCCGCGACCGACATCCTTGTGATTCGGATCGAGCAGTTCGGCGAACAGCATCCGCCCGTGATAGCCCGTGTCGTCGCAACGGTCGCACCCGACGGGGACTCGCACGCGAGGGACATCGAATCCGAACTTTGCCGCTTCGTCAGCGGTCCATGTCGCACAGTCGCACAGCGAACGGAACAGCCGCTGACACACGATGCCGAGCAAGCCCGTTCGCAGCAGATACGGTTCGATTCCCATGTCGCCCAGGCGGCTGATCGCCTCCGCCGCGCTCCCCGCATGAAACGTGCTGAGCACCAGGTGCCCGGTGAGGCACGCCTGAAAGACGGTCTCGGCCGTTTCGCGATCGCGAATCTCACCGACCAGAATCGCATCGGGGTCTTGTCGCAGCAGGGATCGCAGGCCAGTCGCATAGTCGAACCCGGCCGCTCGATTCACCTGTGACTGCGACACACCCGCCAGCACCGTTTCGACGGGGTCTTCCAACGTGACAATGCTCTTCCCGGCTCCCGATTCGCGGCGCAGTTCGCGCAGACAGGCATACGCCGTCGTCGTCTTGCCGCTACCGGCCGGTCCCGTGATGAGCAACGCGCCGGCGGTCTCCCGCACCAGGTCGAGCAACTCGCACTGAATGTCGTCCGGCAAACCGAGGTCGCTCGGCCACTGATAGCGTCCCGCCCCGGCAAACAGGCGCACGACAGCCTTCTCACCGTACAACGTGGGGAACGTGCTGAGCCGCATCTCGACATCGGGCGTTCCCTCGCGCAGCCGCCCTTCCTGCGGAACGTCTGTCCGGTACGTGAGCAGATCGGCGAGCACCTTGAGTCGCGCGACGACGTTCGTCGCCAACTTGCGAGGCAGCGTGGCGACCGGTTGCAACACGCCGTCGATCCGCCACAGCACAGCCAGTTCGGTCTCACCCGGAGTGAAATGAATGTCGCTGACCCGCGCCTCGCCCGCCACTCGCAACACGGCCGCGACGACTTCGCTCACGTAGTTCGGATGAGCCGCATCACCGTGAGGCATCTCAGCCGCCAGACGCTCGCTCAGCCCACTCGCGGCGGACGCAGTGACCGAGTCTTCGATGGCAATGGAAGCGGACATCGTGAACCAGATTCGTGACAGATTGGAATGATCGAAGTGAACGGTTCTGACTCGCTGTCGCCGCCCGCTGCCCTCGCATTCCGTTGCTGGCCGCCAGGTGTCAGACATTTTGTCATTATGGCGTCGGCCCGCGAATCTCGCAACTGAAGATTCTCAAGATTCTGAAGTCAGCCTCATCTTTTCCAGAATGCTCGTCGCTTGGAATGTCGCAAGGCTCGAAGCCGCAGCTTGACCCTGTTTTGAGCGAGGTCAATAATGCGACCGTTCTGTCCTCCTCCTTTCGGAGCCGCCGCATCATGTTCCGCTTGCTGCCCGTTTCAGTTGGCTTGGTCCTCGTCATCGGAGGAGCTTCGATCGCGCAGGCTCAATCAACCTATCCGACGGTCTATGGTTCGACGGGTCATCCGTATGGACCGACTCAGGCCGCGTACCAGTATCAACGGCAGTACGGCCATCCGTGGCATGGCTATGGCGGACAGGTCTCGACGGGAATGTCTGGCGGCAACTGCGTCGTACCGGGTTCGCTCGGGTACTCGTCACATTATGGCTACCGGAACTCCGTGACGTGGGGCTTACCGGTCTATGTGAACGTTCCTTATTCTTATGGCTACACGGCTCCCGGCCCGTATATCTATGGGATGGATCAACTGACCAACCCCCGTTTGCTCACGTCCAACGTCGCGCCTTTGGGTGGCATCCTTCCGCGAAACCCGGCGATCCCAGTCGTGGTTCCCGACTTGGCGGACGGACTTGGTCCGGTCCAACAGCCTGGTGCGAAGATCGATCCCTCGCAACGACCGGTCGTTCCGTCCAGCACCGCCGCGAAATTGAAGAGCCTCGAAAAGCAGGCGTTCGGTGACGAGCAGCTTCGCAAGCAACAATGGGCGAAGGCGTATGTCGAGTACCGCGCCGCAGTCGATGCCGCGCCGGATCGAGCCGAGGCTCACTATCGCCTCGGATTTCTCTTCGTCGCGATGCAGCACCATGTGTCGGCCGTGCGTGAGTTCAAACGCGCGGTCTTCCTCGACCCGACGCTGCCGCAAACCGGAGACAAGCTGGCCGTGCTGTTTGGTCCTGACAGCCAGATCCTGAGAACCTCGATCATGCACAAGGTGGCCGATTGGCTGCGCGAGGACATCCGCGATCCCGACCGACTGTTCTTGTTTGGTCTGTTGCTGCACTACGAGGACGACGCGCGAGGTCGCGAGGTCTTGGAGGCCGCTCAACGCATGGCCAACAACGGCGAACAGTTTGCCGACCACATTGTGGCGTTTCTGTCTGTGCCTCTGGCGCAACCGGCCGCAGCCGGCCCCAAGCCGACACCCGGATTGTTTGACCTGCCGAAACTCCTGCCGCAGCCGGCGGCCCCCGGTGGCGTTGGTCTTGCTCCCGTGAACAACGGCAATTTGCCACCGGCTCCGTTGCCCGCCGC
>JAYUFF010000991.1:0-9155 GCA_043738825.1 Schlesneria sp. | reverse complement strand
GGATCTTCTTCTCGAAGAACTCCAATCCCGCGTCGTCGGCGCAGAGGGCTGGTCGCGGCAGAGAGCCTGCCAGCACGATGGCCACAATCACACAGAGCGTTCGCATGTCGTGTTATCCACTTCGTGAGTCAACGGAACGACAAGATCATTCCAGATACAAGGCCGGATTCCCAATCAGCAGCCTCTGGCCGAGTTCGCTCCACGCCCGCCGACGCGCGTCGGGTTGGTTGGAGTACTCGTCGGCTTGGGCTTCGAGGAACTTCGTCGCGGCGGAGACCTCTTCGTTGGACGGGGCCGACCGTTGGTGAGAACGAACGCGCGGTGCAGGCGCTCGGAGTCGCCGGTCGCTTCCAGATCGAGACGGTTCGCGAGGCGGCGTGCCCGCGCGACGGAGAAGTCGGAGTGGAGTTGGATCAACGATTGGGGCGGCATCGTCGAACGGGCCGCCGCGAACGCCTTCAGTTTGCGAAGGTACTCAAAATCGCGCGGCTCGGTGCTGCCGATCAACAGCGAGACGCCGTGCATCACGATCGGGTATCGCTCGGCGATCTGATCGAGAACGTGGCGCGGACGGCCGCGCGAATCGAGGAAGTTCTCGGAGATGATCTCGAACCAATCGACGGCCGGTTGTTCGCGCAGGATGTGCTCGAAGTGAACCGTCCGCAGGCCGACACCGAGATTGGGATAACCAAGACGGGGAGGCATGAGGCAGAGCCAACGGAAGGAGCAGACACCGCAGAGATGTCTCGCCTCGATTGTGAGACGGGACGCGCTGGCGACGAGCGGCGGACGAGTCGCCGCTCATGCGGAGTTTGGCTCGGGGACGAGCCGTCAGTTGGTGCGTTGGGCGGTCTTCGTGGGCATCGGGAGTTCGGGGCTGTCGCCGGTGGGGCGTCGCTTCAGCAGATCGCTCAATTGGAACGAGAAGTATTTTTGATCGGCGGCCGGACGTTTGTCGCTGCTGGCGTTGGCGACCCAGAACTTGGTCGTGGCCGGCTCGAACAAGACGTTGTGCAGGTTGGAACTCATTGCGACCGGGCGGTCCATCAGGTGCAGAGCCTCTTCGGCGGTGAACTTGCCGTGCCCCTCGGCGGCTCGCCTCACGAGTTCGTCGTAGCGCGTTCCGGCCGACAGCAGCACGCAGTCCTTGACCGGCTTCGGGAGCAGCGGATGCGCTTCGCCGGAGGGCACGATGGCGAACGTGTCCCACGACGCCTCCATCCCGACGGCGTCATTCGTTTCGCCATCGGCCACGACGTAGTAGTACTGACAGGTGCGCGGGCCGTCACGGAAGACGGCGATCGCCTCGTCGAGCGACTTCGCCGTTTCGAGAGCCTCGCGCACGATCAACGTCATCGGGCGACCGTTCCAATGACCGAGTCCGCCGCCGCCCATCTCACCGATCGAAACGTGTTCGGCGTTCATCCCCGTCACCGAACCGAGGAAGCCGGCATAGCCCACGTTGACCCACGGCAGACGGCCTTCGGGTTCATAGACCACGACGACCGCATGGTCCTGCAAACCCCAGTCGGTGGCGTAGTCGAGAACTCGCCCGTGCAGCAGGTTGCCGTGCTTGGTGGCCGACTTGGCGAGGGCGAAGCCGCTGCAATGAAACAGTTCGGGGATAAAGTTCGCGGCGCGCGCGTCGGGCACCGAGATGCCCGCTCCGTCAGCCAGCCCTTTGATTTCTTCGGTGTAGCGCGGCGCGATGTGCGGCTCCTGGAAGGCGACAATCATTTCGATGGCCGCTCGCGGAGTGACCTTGATCGGCCCCGCCTCGACCAGCGTCGCCTCGTTGGCTTTATCGACGAGCAGCGTCTTCAGATTCTGTCGCACGTGTTGCTTGAGCAATGCGCCGTGCTGATAGCCCATCTCGTAAGGCTTCCCCTTCAAATGCAGCACGTGGTAGCCATCGATTTTCTCCAGCCAGCCCTGTCCGCAGCGCGCAACGGTCTGAGCCTGCACGGGATCGATGACGATCAACAGAGCGAGCAAGGTCGAAGCGAGGGTCAGTAACCACGAACCAGTGCGGAAAGGAAGGCGACTCATGAGAACGGTCTCCGAAAAGATGAGCGACGTGTCAACAACCATGCCCGACGGCAAGGCGGGCGACAGCATACTCGCAGAAGGGACTCGCGTCAGCCACAAGCCGCACGACGAACCGAATTGCAGGTGGCCTTGGCCGTTTGCACCGGGCACGTCCGAGATGCAGCCGTCATTCTCATTCGTTAGACCTGACGCCGCCCGGCTCACCAAGCCCCGAACTGGAGAAGCATCTCATCGACGATCGTGTCAGGTATATCGTCGCGCAGGCGACTTCGATCTTGACCCCGTTGGGGGGATGGCTAAGCTCCCGCACTGAATGCGTTTGAGAGGGGTTTTTCAGGGACGTTGAAAGCCTCGGCCGCAGTCCAACCAAGGAGGGATTTCCATGCGACGCTGGTTCGCCAAGCTGACCATTGGTCTGTATGTGAGTGCGTTGTTTCTGGGGATCAGCGCTCACGCGATGAACTTCGGCACCTCATCGCACCCCGCCGTGTACTACTTCGTGTGGGACATGTTCTGCGGTTGGGCGGCTCACGAAATCCGTTACCACATCGTCGCCGAGGGCGAGAGCGGGACGTACTACGATGTCTCGCAGGGGCCGTGGAGTACGTTTACTCCGTACGGCGATCTGTCTCGCGCCCAGTACGACTCCGTGGGAAATGCCCTGCACAAGATGGCGTTCAACACACTCCGGCACACCGATCACGAGCCGATCGTGCGGATCCTGGTCGCCGAAGAAGTGTGGCCCAAAAAATACAACATCTCCGACCACATGTGGGCCATGCGTTTCGATGAGCCGAAGGATCCGAAAAGCTACTTCTGGTTGAAGACGGTTCTCGGTCCCGATGGCACGGTCCACAGTCATCGCCCGAGCTATCTGTCGTTTCTGTACACGAAGACGATCGCCAACAACCCTCGACTTCAGGCCGACACGCAGCGCGGCAAACCGTTCTTCGCGGTCAGTCCGATTCACCGAACCGCCTCGTCGGGAATCGGAAACGACTCGTACATGGGTGCCGAAACCACCTGGGGTCAACCGAGTGCGAATTGAGGCGACCGTTACGCCGCGAGAAAATCGCAGACGACCCGCACGCAACTCGACCTCGTGCTTTGCCACACCTAAGAATTGGGGTTGTTGTCGTAGCCACGTTCGCCAGAACGTGGGCGAGACGGTGGACTTACCCCACGCTCTGGCGAGCGTGGCTACCCCAAGATCAAACTGTGACAAAGCACTCGTCAATCAATCACATTCCGGCAGGGAGGCCACACTGTGAGACGCGACACTGAACCGCTTGGCAAACGGACGGAACGATTCTTTTTCGAGGAAGAGGTCCCCTACGGATTGGCGTTGTGCCGGATCTTCCTGCCGCTCGCACTGCTCACGATGGCGGTGCCGCGCTGGGCGACGGCTCGCGAGCTGTTCTCCATCGAGGGAGCAACGGCACCGCTGGCGGTCGGCTATGGCTACCTGGACCTGTTGCCGGAATTCTCCGGCTCGGTCGCCGTCGGGATTTACTCGGCGATGGTCATGGCACTCGCCTGTGCCAGCATCGGCTGGTGTACTCGCACATCGCTGATCATCTCCAACGTCCTGTTCACGTACTTCTGCATGCTCGACTGCGTCAGCACGATGACGAAGTACACGGTCATCGCGACACACATGCTGTTCATTCTGTCCCTGTCGGAGTGCGGCAGCCTGTGGTCGGTCGATGCGTGGCTGGCCGGTCGCAAACGATTGAACTGGCCGGGCGAGCCTGCTCATCAACGACGGCGGTTTCCGGCGTGGCCGCGACGGCTGATGCAGATCCACATCGGCGCGGTCTACTTCGGGGCCGCGATCACAAAGATGCACACGCCCACCTTCTTCACGGGCGATCAGTTGCAGTACTGGATGCAGACGCATCTCAATTTTCAACATCCGCTCGGTGAATATCTCAGCCTGTACCCGATCCTGCTGGTGGCGTTCTCCCACATTGCCATCGTCTGGGAGGTCACGTTCCTGTTCACCTCGTGGAAGAGCATGTGGCGCTCGTTCGTGCTGCCGATCGGCATTCTGTTCCATTTCATGACGATGCTGACGCTGGGGTTGCTGCTGTTTCCGGTGATTTGTTACCTCACGTATTTTGCGTTTCTGGATGAGGCTGACATTCAACTATGTTCGGCTTGGTGCCGCCGCCGGGTGCGTCGATTCGCGTGGCTGAAGTCGTTGTCGCGGCGCGCGGTCGGCTGGCGCGAACGGCTCGGCGATCCGGTCGGTTGGCAGACATCGTCCCGCGCCGCGTTCGTGTTTGGGCTGGCCCTGTTTTCCGTCGCGAACGTCGAACTGGAATACTGGCGAGACCCGTATGGAATCCGTCGTCCCGAGGGGCCTCACGCTTTGACGCTGGCCGACCCGGCGGTCGTCGAAAAAATCCTGGCACCGACCGAACCGCAACGCGACTCGGACATGTTCTTCGCCGTCGATACCGGCACGATTCTGGTGGGCGATCAACTCGCCAACCGGCGGCGCGAATTCCGGCAGGGCGAGACCCTGATCGCTCACTGCCACCTGACTCCGCCCCACGAGGACATGTGGATCGAATGCCAGATTCAGGATGCCGAGCATCGCATCATCGACCGGCTCGGGTCCGTGGCCACGCGCGAAATGTTCCGGTCCAACTTCACCTACCCGATCAGCGACCAGATGGCTCCGGGCGAGTACACTCTCGTCATCACCACCGCCGGACGTCCCGTCATGAAGAAGTTCATCAGCGTGCTGCCGCGGCACGGGATGGCCTCCGCGAACTGAGTTCCACACGGCGAGCCAATTGCTAAACCTCACGAGGTCGGCATTGGCTCGTTTAACCGCGTGGGCAACGCCCCGCGCGTCGATGGCGTGTCCCGCGTCAAACACGCGGGGCGTTGCCCACGCGGTTAAACGACGTAGACCCCGCAATGGAAAGTTGTTCGTCCACAAGCCGGTGGCGATGACTCGGATGACCTGACTCGCAGAGGAGCCGAACATCGTGTGGTTCACCGAAAATGCCTGGCCACCGATGCTGATCGCCGGCTTGGCGGCGCTCGTCTGTCTGGCGCTGTGGAACTCGAACCGACGCGGCATCCATCTGGTCGCGGCATTGGTTTGCCTGCTGCTGTGCGCGGGGTTCTATTTTCTCGAACGGGCCATTGTCACCGAGGGCGAGCGTTTGCAGCAGGTCGTCGTCTCGCTCTGCAACGATTTCCGCAACAAGCGAGTTGCTGAGACCGTCAACCACTTCTCCAATGCGGCTCCCGGACTGAAGGTGCAAGTTCTGGCCGCGATGGCAATGGTCACGATCCATGACGATCTGAGGCTCACCGATTTCTCCACGAACCTGACCAACCAGAACTCGCGTGGCACGGTCCACTTTCGCGCGAATGCCACTCTTTCGGAAGTCGGTCAAGGCAATGTCGGGCACTATCCCTCGCGATTCGTCCTGACTTTTCAGCGCGAGCAGGGCGAGTGGAAGATCATCGAAGTCGAGCGTCTGCATCCGCTGACCGGTGAGAAAATGGACACGCTCGCCAGTGAGGCGGGTTGAGATGGCGTGCGATCGATGCCGACACCAACCCGAAGAGTCAGCGAGGGCGAACCGTGACGACACCCTCGCTGACGCTTCGGGTTGGTGTGCAAAATCTCCGGCATCTGTCACAAATACTCGGTCAGCCCGCGTCGTTCGAGTTCCGCGATGAGCTGCTTGATCGAACTCTCGTCGCGCTTGTCGGCCACCAACGTCGCGGTCGGAGTGTGGACGATGATCAGATCCTTCACGCCAATCGTGGCGATCAGGTGCTCGTCGGTCGTGCGGACGATGCAGCCGGTCGTGTCGAGGCTGCACACCAGCCCGGCTTGCGTGTTCCCGTCGCGGTCAGCCGAGAGCAACCGTGGCAGCGCCTGCCAACTCCCCACGTCATCCCAATCGAACGGGGCTTCGAGCACGCAGACGTGCGAGGTCTTTTCCAGCACGGCGTAGTCGATGGAGACCGACGGCATCTCGGGAAACACGGCTTCGAGCAACTCGGGCCACTCGGGCGTGCCGATGCCGGCGCGCAGCCGCTTCAGTCGCGCGGTGATCTCCGGCGCGAACGTGGCCAGCGCGTCGAGGATCGCCTGCGCCCGCCACACGAAGATGCCGCAGTTCCAGTAGTAGTTGCCCGACGCGACATAGCGCGCGGCCGTGAGTTGGTTGGGCTTCTCCTGAAAGCTCCGCACGCGAAACGTCGGCCAGCCGGCGGCCGCGTTGCCGCGCGGGCCTGACAACGAAGCTCCGCCTGAGGCCGGCATCTGCACCGGCTCGCCTCGTTGAATGTAGCCGAAGCCGGTCGCGGGCTGAGTCGGTTCGATCCCAAACAAAATGAGCGAGCATGGCTCGCGCGTGACGAGTGCCTCGGCCTCGCGCACCGCCTGCTGAAACATGCCCGCCGGTTGAATGACGTGATCGGCGGGCATCACGAGCATCGTCGCGTCGGGGTCAACCGCCAGCAGTTGGATCGCCGCCAGACCGATGCACGGCGCGGTGTTGCGTCCGCACGGTTCGACCAGAATTTGCGAGGCCGGTACGTCGGGCAACTGCCTCGCCGTCTCCACCGCATGCGCCGCGTTGGTCACAACCCACGTCCGATCGGAGGTGACGACGGGCGGGCACCGTCCCGCCGCGTCCTGAATCAGCGTGCGGTCTCCCGCAAACTTCAGGAACTGCTTGGGAAGCTGCCGCCGGCTCAACGGCCAGAACCGCGTTCCGCTTCCCCCCGCCATAATCACTGCATGCAGCATCGACCAACATCTCCATTGAAGCCGTCAACTGTGACCACAATTGGTCTCGTGCTACCATCACGACAACACATCACACACACCATCGCTTCGCATCATGGAGGCCCGCAACCAACGATGTCAAACCCGCACGAGGACTCCGCCGCGTCCGCGCTCTCGCTGGTCGATGCCGCCGTCATGTCGGGCCGCCTCACGACCGAGGCGGCTCGCAATTTGAGTCGCTGGCTGAGCGAACCGCATTACGCCGAGTACCGCGAACGACTTCTCGATCTGATCCGGCGCGAGGACTTCGTCGAACTGAACCGCCTCTTTTGGGAACGCCTTCCGTTCGGCACCGGCGGTCGGCGCGGTTCGATGAGCGACTTCGGCTCCGCCACGATCAACGACCGCACCATCGCCGAATCCGCTCACGGCTTGGCGGTGTACGTGAAGCGTTGGTGTGAGTCTCGGCAGTCGCAAGGCTGCCCAGTCTCTTTCTCGGCGCAACTTCTTGTCCCTTCTCATGCGGCACAGCCTCTTGCCCCCTCTCCTCCGTCTTCGGGGGAGAGGGCTAGGGTGAGGGGGGCTTTTGAATCACGCGACGGCTGCCAACCTACCGCGAATCAAAATGCGCACGTGATAGACGAAGACGAAGAAATCACGATTGAAAGCGAGCTTGCCACAGGCCCCCTCACCCTCACCCTCTCCCCCGAAGACGGGGACGAGGGGACAGGAGAAGAGATGGCGAATGAAAATGGTCTCGCGTTGCGAGCGGCCGTCGCGTTTGACTCGCGTCATCGCTCGCAGGAGTTCGCGCGGCGGACGGCCTGTGTGCTGGCGGCTCACGGGTTTCAGGTCTTCTTCTTCCCCGAGCCACGCGCCACGCCCGAGCTGTCGTTCGCCGTGATCGCCGAGTCCTGTCACACGGGCGTGATGATCTCGGCCTCACACAATCCGCCGTCTGACAACGGCTTCAAGGCGTACTGGTCGTCGGGGGGCCAAGTCCTGCCGCCTCATGACGCGGGGATCATCGAATGCGTCGATGCTGCGACCGAGATTCCGTCCGTCGATTTCGACATGGCGGTGAGAGACGGTCGGATCAAGCTGCTCGATGACCTCATGGATCGCGCGTATGTGAATGCCGTCTGTTTGCAAAGCCTCTCGTCCGCGCGTGACATCACCGCGCTCTACACGCCGCTGCACGGTGTCGGCGAATCGTCGGTCTTTCGCGTCGTGAAGCAGCTCGGCTTCAAAGGCGTCTCGATCTTCGAGCCGCAACGAACTCTCGATGGCTCGTTCCCCAACGTCCCCGATCATCTACCGAACCCCGAGCGACCCGAAGTCTTCGTTCCCGCGATCGCTCACGCCAAACAGACGGGAGCCGAACTGGTCCTCGCGTCGGATCCCGATGCCGATCGGATGGCAGTCGCCGTGCGAGACCGATCCGGTGAGTTCGTCTGTCTCACGGGAAACCAACTCAGTGCGCTGCTGACCGACCACGTGCTGAGCCATCGCGCAGCGAACGGCTCGCTGACAGCCGACCACTTCATCATCGAGACGCTCGTCACGACACCGCTCGTCGCGGCCATCGGCCAGCATTACAGAGTCAAAGTCGTGCGTGATGTTCTCGTCGGCTTCAAGCACATCGCGCGCGAGATCGACAGCCACGGATCGGATCGCTTCGTCTTCGCCACCGAGGAATCGATCGGCTTCATGGCCGGAGACTACTGCCGCGACAAGGACGCCGCCGTCGGAGCGATCTTCGTCCTCGAACTGGCTGCCGAATTGAAGCGGCGCGGACAGACCTTGCTCGACCGCCTCAACGAGCTTTACTCGCGTCACGGCGTCTATGTCGAGCAGTCTGTCTCGATCATGTCTCCCGGCCCGACCGGTCACGCGCGGCTGGCTCGCATCATGCAGATGCTGCGAGAGGTTCCCGCCTTCGTGTGCGGGCCAGCCGTCTGGCAAACGGTTCGCGATTACGAGCGGCATGAAGTGCGATCACTCCCCTCGAACGCGAAGCTCACCGATTTGCCGGAGCCTTCCGGCAACCTGCTGATCTTCGACGGACAGGCTGCCGATTGCCGAGTGACTCTCGCCGTCCGGCCATCTGGAACCGAGCCAAAGATCAAGTTCTACGGCTTCGTCCGAACCGATGCCTCGCCCGATCTGGCCACCGCGAAACAGCGCGCTATGGATTGTGTGAACGCCGTGATGAACGCCATGCAGCACTGGATCGGGAGTTTGGAGTGATCCGACAGTGGAGCCATTAGGTGAGTGGAGGCTCCGCCTCATACCAAAGTAGCCATCATCGCTCCGCGTGATGAGCCTTATGCGATCA
>JAYUFF010000990.1:0-3466 GCA_043738825.1 Schlesneria sp. | reverse complement strand
CCCGCGCGTCGATCGCAGCCACTGCGTCAAACGCGCGGGGCGATGCCCACGCGGTTAAACGATGTCAGCCCTGTACCGGGACGAGGTTCGCTCAATCGTGCGAGTCTTCCTCACAACAGTACCGACTCGTGCATCTCACCCGCGTGATAGCTGGACCGCACGAACGGGCCGCTGGCGACCATGCGGAAGCCGAGTTGGCGGACTTGCTCGCCGATTTCGTCGAACTCTTCCGGCGGGACGTAGCGTTCGACGGGAAGATGATCGAGCGTCGGTTGCAGGTACTGGCCGAGCGTCAGCATGTCCACGCCGACGGATCGCAGATCGGCACACACGTCGAGCAACTCTTCGCGCGTCTCGCCGAGTCCTAGCATCAGACCGCTCTTCGTCGGCATGTGCGGCGATTCGTCCTTCACCTGTTTGAGCAGATTGAGCGTCCGCTGATACTCGGCGTTGCGGCGGACCCGGTCGTAGAGGCGCGGCACGGTTTCGGTGTTGTGGTTGAAGACATCGGGCCGCGCTTCGATGACGCGATGAATCGCCGCGCGGTTCCCCTTGAAGTCGGGAGTCAGAACTTCGACCTTCGCGCCGGTTCGCTCGCGCACGGCGAGAACACACTCGTAGAAATGGTTCGCGCCGCCGTCGGGCATGTCGTCGCGAGTGACCGACGTGATCACGACATACTTGAGACCCAGCCGCTCGGCCGCCTCCGCGACTCGATCCGGCTCGTCGATCTGGATCGCTTCCGTCTTGCCGCGCGGGACCGAACAGAACCCGCACGGCCTCGTGCAGACGTTGCCCAGGATCATGAACGTCGCCGTCTGTTGCGACCAACATTCGGTCCGGTTCGGACACTTGGCACTCTCACACACCGTTTCAAGCCGCAGGTCGGCAATCACGTCCGACGTGAACTGCATCCCCGCCTGAGGCAACGGCCGCTTGAGCCACTTCGGCAACCGAGGCCGCGCCAACTCCAACCCGCTGCTCGCGACACTCGACTCACCCACGATCGGCAAGACAACATTCATGCTGTTCATTTCCTTCTTCACTGAAAGCTGACAGGCAGATCGCTGACAGCCGTCTCGAACATTTCATGCGAACACGTACACTTTTCGAGTCGTCCGACGCAGCGACGGATGCCCGGTGTGGAGTTGATAGTCCTCGTACCCGAATGCTTCGGCGAGGCGTCGAACCAGACTCTCCCGCACCGTGGACATGGCCGTCGGTCGCAGGCGTTGAGCCGACAGGGTAGTGACTCGCACATTCGAGTCGCTCCAACGGGCGAGGTCCAGCGCGTCTTGAACAATCGACACATTGACGAACATCCCGCCATGCGACACCCACGACCGGACACCCGCGCCGATGAAGGCGAACTGTCCGCAACGGCACACCGCTCCGGGGGCTGCTTCACCGCGAGTGGCCGGCACGTCCAAGTCCCCGGCGGCGAGAAGCAGCGTCCGTTCGAGTCGGCTCCGAAAATCGAGCAGCCCCAACTTCAGTCGGTCCAGCGGCAGGATTGGATAGACGGCCACTTGTCCCGGCGCGTGAACGAATGCTCCGCCGCCACGATTGATCCAGCGGACATCCATCTGCCGACTGACAAGCTCTTCCCGCTCGACAAGCACGTCGGCGAAACTTCCCTCGCGCCCGATCGAAATCGTCGGCGGATGTTCGCAGACGAGCACGATGCCGTGCGTGTCGGTTCGCGCGGCGATCTCATTGAGCAATCGGGTTTGCAGGTTGCGGGCCGAGGCGAAATCGACCGTCCCCAGCAGAAACACTTCCAGGGTGGACGACGCTTGAGCGGCGTGCTGCCAGTCTGTCGGCGTCGGGGACATGGGACGGTGTTCAGTTTTCGGTGTAAAGGCGGAGGAAATAGAAGCCTGACGCGCAAGCGAAGGATTGGTGTCGCTGGACATCCTTCGCTTGCGCGTCAGGCTTCCATGCTTGTGATTGTGCTCGGGAAGTCTATCGGCGCGAACCAACTCGGACAACGCGGCCTCTCGGCGACTCAAGCCGGTTCCGATGCGAGGACGCGTCGGCTAGAATCCGGCTCGCACCAACGACCGAATCGCCGGAGTTCCGAGACCTTCATGGCCAAGCCGCCCGAATCCAATCCTGAATACTCGCTGTCCCGCGTCATCTGCCGCAATCGGAAGGCGAAGCACGAGTACGAACTCTTGCAGCAGCTCGAATGCGGACTGATCCTGCGCGGCAGCGAGGTGAAGAGCGTCCGCAACAACAAAATCTCAATCGAAGAGGCGTACGTCCGCGTCGAGAACGGCGAGGTCTGGCTGATCGGCTGCGACATCGCCGAATACCCACAGGCGACGTACCTCAACCACGACCCGAAGCGGCAACGCAAACTGCTGATGCACAAACGCGAGCGAGACAAGTTCGCCGCCACGGCTCAGCAGAAGGGCCTAACGCTGATCCCGCTCGACGTTCATCTGACTCGCGGGCTGGTCAAGGTGACGGTCGCGGTCGCTCGCGGACAGAAGGAATACGACAAGCGACAACGCATCAAGACAGACACCGCTCAGCGCGAAATTCAACAGGCCATGCGACGCGGCAAGGACTGACAGTTGCCTCTTGTTTGCGAGTACAACAGCCCATGAACGATCTCATGGAATTTATCGTTCACGGGGTTCTGGAACTCTTCGGAGTCGTCGCTGAAAAAGATGACTCGTCCGAGTGGCAGAAACTTGTTGCCGTCGTCTTGTTGTTTGTCTCACTGATATTCGTCGCCGTGATGATCTGGCTTTACTGGCCTTGGTGACGAATACCTCGTCCCCGAGCTCGCATGGGAATGAGGTGGCGAAGTCTCACTTCGCCTTGAGGGCGGCCTTCACTGCCGACTCGATCTGTTCGTGAGTGAACTCCTTGTCTTCACCGCTTTCAAACTTCTTGAAGAGCTTGCCATCCTTGCCGTAGATCTTGAAGTGCGGCAGCGCCCCCTCGGCGATGTCGAACGCATCGGCTCCGTCGTCCGAGATGTCGAGCGAACTGACGAGGTTCTCAAACTGGGCATCCTGTTTGACGAGGAACTCTTTCACCTTGTCCGGCACCTGCCCCTTGACCGGATCATCGAAGCTGAGCGACACCACGACAACGCCCTTGTCCGCGTAGGCTTTGCTCAGCTTGACCGTCTCAGGGAACGCCTTGCGACACGGCACGCACCATGTCGCCCAGCAATCGACCACGACCACCTTGCCCTTGTTCGCCGCGATGATCTTGTCATAGCCCGCCTTATCGACAACTCGCACGCTGATCGGCTTCGAGCCTCCCTGCGCGAATGCTTTTGCTGACCAGACACCGGCGATCAATAAGCCGCTCGCCCCCATTGCCGCCTGCTGCATCCATTCGCGCCGAGACTGAACTTCGTCCATGATGATCCTCGTTGAGTGATGAAATGAGTCAGCGTACCGAATGTAGGCCGGACCCCTTGGTCCGGCCGGACCAAGGGGTC
>JAYUFF010000989.1:0-3472 GCA_043738825.1 Schlesneria sp. | reverse complement strand
GCGACAGCGAATTGCTCGCGCTCGGCGGCGCGATTACGATCCGCGACGAACTCGCTCCTTGTTTGGTTTCGTCTTCGGAGACTTCGCGATGCGCCGCTGGCTACCGTTTGTCGTGGTCGGATGTTTCTGTGTCGTAATGCAGGCGGAGGAACCGGCCAAGTTGATGCTCACCCATCCGCTGCCACATCAAGTCGTGCAGCGCGAGGGCTTCGAGCCGAAGCAGTCAGCCGTGAACAATCCCGGTGGCCCCGAACTGGGGTACGCCGACATTGCCGTTCGCGCCGCGAAGCCGGAGAGCGCGAAAGGGGCGTGGCAGTTTCGGCTGGTACTTCTCGACAAAGGCTACGGTCGCAGCTTCGATTGGCTGGCGCTGCAAGTTGAGGACGACGAAAAGGAACTGCGCGGGTTGGCCGAGGTTCCCGCAGGCGGTTGGTATCGGCTGGAGGTGCGCTGCGTTGATGGTGAGACCGTGACAGCGGCCGGTTCCGTTGAGGCGGTTGGCGTCGGTGAAGTCTTCGTTGTCGCGGGCCAGTCCTACGCGGGCGGTCACAACGATGAAGTGCTGAAAGTGACCGACCCATCTCAGGCCGTGTCCACTTACGATTGGCAGGCGAAGACGTGGAAGGTGGCTCACGATCCGCCGCCTCACAACGGCGACGGCGGTTCGATCTGGCCGCCGCTCGGCGACATGCTCGTCCCCACGCTGCGAGTCCCCGTCGCGTTCGTGAACGTTTCCGTCGGAGCGACCTCGACCGCTAAGTGGCATCCCGACGGACCGCTTCACAAACGGTTGGTGGAAGTCGGCAAGGAGATTGGCTCGTTCCGCGCGGTCTTGTGGCAGCAGGGCGAATCGGACGTGATCGAGAACACGCCCACCGCGACCTACGTGGCCAACATGCAGGAGATCCGCGACGCAGCGAGCGACGGCTGGGGTTTCGAGCCGCCCTGGCTCCTCGCCAAGTCCACGCTGCATCCAACGGTCTATAACAAGCCGCTCGAAGAAGAGCGCATCCGCAAGGCGATCGATCAATTGTGGAGCCAGCCCGGCTTCCGACCCGGTCCCGACACGGATGTCCTTGGCGGCGACAATCGAGGCGACGCAAAATCGCGCCGCCACTTCAGCGCCCTCGGCCAACGTCGCGCCGCGCTGCTATGGTTTGCCGTCCTGTGGAACGAACTCCACCGCAGCAGTGGTGAGGAAAATTAGCGTCTCACCCCTTCAGCACGGCGTGAATTCGTTCCGCTGTCACTGGCTGGACGACGCCCTTCTCGGTGATCAGGGCCGCGATGTTTGAGGCGGGAGCCACGTCGAAGGCCGGGTTGTACGTGCGGCATCCGTCGGGAGCGGTCTGCTTCCCGAAGGCGTGTGTGATTTCGGTCGAGACTCGTTCCTCAATCGGGATGTGTGAGCCGTCTGGAATTGTGAGATCGAACGTGCTCGAAGGGGCCGCAACATAGAACGGGATGTTGTGCGCCTTGGCCAGCACCGATAACGAATACGTGCCGATCTTGTTCGCGCTGTCGCCGTTCGCGGCGATGCGGTCGGCTCCGACGATGACCGCCTGCACGCGACCTTCCTTCATCACCCAGCCCGCCATCGAATCGCAGATCAATGTGACAGAGACATCGCGCTGCATCAGTTCCCACGTGGTGAGCCGCGCCCCCTGAAGCAACGGCCGCGTCTCATCGGCGTAAACTTGCAGCGACGGGTTTTCGCGAGCCGCCGCGAAGATGATGGCCAGCGCCGTCCCATCGCCCGCCGTGGCGAGGCCCCCCGTGTTGCAATGCGTCAGCACGCCCGAGCAGCCGCGCAGCAGAGGCAGTCCGTGTCGGCCGATGGCGGCGCACATCTCGCGGTCCTCAACTTCGACGGCTCGCGCTTCGACGAGTAGTCGTTCGAGCAACTCGCGCGAGGCGAGGCTCGGCGAGGCATCGGCCACGCGGCGCATGCGGTCGAGCGCCCAGAACAGATTCACCGCCGTTGGCCGACTCCCCGCGAGATACTCGACGACCTGTTTCAGCCGCGCATCGAACTCCCCGCGCGAGGCCGCTCGCGCCGTCTGGCATCCCACAACAACGCCGTAAGCCGCCGCGACGCCGATCGCCGGCGCACCGCGCACGCGCAGCAGCTTGATCGCCTCCCAAACCTCTTCGACGGTGTGCAGGTGCAGTTCGAGGTACTCGACGGGGAGCCGCGTCTGGTCGATGAGTTGCAGGTGCCCGGCAGAGGCATCACCGATCCAGGCCACAGCGGGACGAGAGGACATGATTAAAACCTGTCTGAGAACAAGATCGTGGCTTGTGAATGGTTTGCTCTTCAGCCCGGAGGACGACGGAGGGAGCCTGCTGGGCTGAAGAACTGTCCTCAATCACCATGAGGTCAACCAGCCCTTGGAGCGGGATGGACAGCGGCTCTGCAATGGCTTGGCAAATCGCCAACCGAGGCAGGTTTACTTCATCGGCGAGGACTCGGTGGGAACGAACAACTGCGACTCAACTCCGCTCTTGGCCACGATTTTGCCATCTTTTTCCGAGGCATCGCGCGCGGCGATCCATTCCGGATCCTTGCCGAAGGCACCAAACGAGGCCGTCCGCGCCTCCTGACTCTTGTGGGCGAGCAGATAGACGAGTTTGTTCTCGACCGGCTTCCCGTCCTTGTCGATCAGGGTGAAGTAGGCCACGTTCTTCATGCCGTGTTTCTCAAACAGTTTGAGCGTGTGGTCCTTGAACCGCGCGTGCAGCGCGGGCAGACGACCCTCTTCGGTGGTGTGCGTTCGCAGTTCGTAGACCAGCGCGGCGGGCTTGTCCGGCTCGGCACGCAGCGTCGCGGTGGACCAACCCGCGAGCAACGCGGCCACGGTCACAACCCAGGGGCGAACAATCAACATGGCTTGGCTCCATTTCAGACTTGGTGATGGTGGGCCGATGGGGACACATTGGACCAACCGACCGAGGTCGCAGCGCATCATAGCCGGGATGATTCCCGGTTCGTTAGCAAGACGTTTATACCTCACGCGGCCTTCGATGAGATGTTTCTCCAGTTCGAGTCTTGGCGAGCCGGGCGGCGTCAGCCCAATGGCACTCACTTTGGCAAAAGCGGAAAATAACCCGCAGCGTCAGCGAGGGAGTGACTCACATTTCACGGCGTGTTTGCAGCCCTCGCTGACGCTGCGGGTTACAAACTGAGTGCCATTGGGCGTCAGCCCCCGGACTCTTCACGACAAAGGTCCGGGAGCTTACGCCGCTCGGCTCACCAAAAAATGTCTCATCGACGACCGCGTGAGGTTTAACCGCATGTCGGAGGCGGGCACGGGGTGACGAACAGCGTCGGAATGAGTCGGTTTGGCCGCGTTTGCCGTTGGCTTGCGATTAACAGCCTGTTGAAAAAGGGAATAGAAGCCTGAAGCGCAAGCGAAGGATGTCGAAAACTCGGACGATTTAGACTCAACAATCCTTCGCTCGCGCTTCAGGC
>JAYUFF010000988.1:0-9192 GCA_043738825.1 Schlesneria sp. | reverse complement strand
TCGACCTCTATCGCCAGCTTGAGTCCCTGCGCGAATACATCCTCGTCGCCCAAGATGAACCTCACGTCGAGCGGTTCGTGCGACAGGCGGATGACTCGTGGCTGCTGACCGTGTTCAAGGGACCCGATGCGGTCCTGGAACTGACGACGCTCGGCTGTCACCTGCCACTGGCCGAGGTCTACGAGGACGTGACGTTTCCCCCGCCGAAGCCCTTGCCCGACCTAGCCGTGACGTGAGCACGTTTTCTCAAACTGTGGTGCATTCGCCTTCCACCAGCTTGCCGTTCGAGGTCACTCATGCCCAACCTTGTCACCAGTCGAATCGTCGCTGCGCTCCTGCTCCTTTCCGCTGGCAGCCTGTTCGCTCACGAGGGAGAAAAGACAACCAGCGGCCTCGAACGGCTGAAGCACAACAACCCCGGCTTGGTCATCGATTTGGGAGTCGGCTTGTGGGTGTGGCCGGTCCCGTGCGATGCCGATGGCGACTTCGATCTGATCGTGAGCTGCCCCGGCAAATCGTACAACTTGAAAAACCGTAGGGTGGGCACTGCCCACCAGTCGGCCGGCCGACAACCAAGAACGCGCGAGAATGTTGTCCTCGCGCAGGCCGATGGCAAGGTGCAGGACGGTGTGGTGGGCAGTGCCCACTCTGCGGATAACGCCGTCCTCAAGACCGAGTTCATCTACGAGACCGCTCCGACTCCGTCGTGCCATGCCTCGACGATCGTCGAGACGAAGGACGGCCTCGTTGCGGCTTGGTTTGGTGGGACGTATGAGAAGCATCCCGATGTTGGCATCTGGTTCGCGAGGCATGTCGATGGCAAATGGTCCGCGCCGGTTGAAGTCGCGAACGGAGTCGAATCGGCCGAGAAAGACTTGCCGGCGAAGCGGTATCCGTGCTGGAACCCGACCCTGTTCCAACCGGCTCTGGCGGCGGGAGGCAAGAAACCCGAGCAGCCTCTGCCGCTGATGCTCTTCTACAAGGTTGAGCCCAGCCCGGACACGTGGTGGGGGATGCTCATCACGTCCGATGATGCGGGCCGCACGTGGTCAAAGCCACGACGGTTGCCCGACGGCATCCTCGGTCCGATCAAGAACAAGCCGATCCAGCTTCCCAACGGCGACATCCTGTGCGGGACCAGTTCCGAGCACGTGGGCTGGCGAGTTCATTTCGAGCGATCGTCAGACCTCGGTCAAACGTGGAAAGCGACTGAGCCGGTCAACGACGGCAAGCAGATCGGAGCCATCCAGCCAAGCTTCCTCGTTCACAAGGATGGCCGGTTGCAGGCGGTCGGCCGCACTCAGCAGAAACACGTCTTCGAGGTCTCGTCCACCGATGGCGGTCTCACGTGGGGGCCGCTCACTTTGACATCTCTTCCGAATCCGAACGCGGGTACCGACGCCGTGACGCTCGCCGACGGACGGCATCTGATCGTCTACAACCACACGCCGAAGGGTCGCTCGCCGCTCAACGTCGCGGTCTCGACGGACGGCAAAGAGTGGCAGGCCGCGCTGGTCCTCGAAAGCGATCCCGGTGAGTACTCGTACCCGGCGGTCATTCAGACGAACGACGGCCTTGTTCACATCACCTACACCTGGAAGCGGAAGCTCGTGAAGCATGTCGTCGTCGATCCGAAGCAACTCACGCCGAAGCCGATGACGGATGGCAAATGGCCGGAGTGACTGTGCCGGAATTTCCTAGGAACCACAGAAAATTCGGAAGCTCACGGAAAGAGGAAGAATTGCGACGAGGTCAGGAAGAATTGGGAACGCTGATCGACGCTGATCTTCGCTGATTCGGATGAGTGAAGATCAGCGAAGATCAGTGTTCCGACTTTTTGACGCATTTTCCTTTCAGATTCAAATGCCATCACACGTCCCCCTGCTCGACATCGTTGTGCTCGTCAGCTACCTCGTCGCGGTTGTGGGGTTCGGGTGTTGGTTTGCGTGGAAGAGCAAATCGGCCGACGAGTTCATGTCGGCGGGGAGGTCGTTGCCGGGGTGGGCCGTCGGGTTGTCGATCTTCGGGTCATACGTCAGCAGCATCAGCTTCCTCGCCAATCCGGGGAAGTCGTTCGATGGGAACTGGAACGTCTTCGTGTTCGCACTGTCGCTGCCGCTGGCGGCGTGGCTGTCGGTGAAGTATTTCGTGCCGTTCTATCGCCGCTCCGGCCAGGTCTCGGCCTACGAGCATCTCGAAGCGCGGTTCGGGCCGTGGGCGAGAACGTATGGCGTCGTCTGTTACCTGCTCACGCAACTGGCTCGGCTGGGGACGATCCTGTATCTGCTGGCGTTGGCGCTGCAGCCGCTCGTGGGGCTGGACGTGCGGGCGATCATCGTGATCAGCGGGATCGTCGTCACGATTTACCCGCTGTTCGGCGGCACCGAGGGTGTCATCTGGACGGGCGTCGTGCAGGCGATCGTGCTCGTGGTGGGAGCCTTCGTCTGCGTCGCCCTGCTGATGTTTGGAGTGCAGGGAGGGCCGGGCGAACTCGTCGCGGTCGCCGCCTCGCACGACAAGTTCAGTCTGGGGAGCACGAGTTTCAGCGTGGCTGAATCGACGTTCTGGGTCGTACTGCTGAACGGGCTGGTGATGAACCTGCAAAACTTCGGGATCGATCAGGGCTACGTGCAGCGCTACATCACGGCGAAGTCCGATCGCGATGCGACGCGCAGCGTCTGGCTGGGGGCACTCTGTTACATCCCGCTCAGCGCGGCGTTCCTGTTCATCGGGACGGCGCTGTTCGTCTTCTATCGCCAGCGGCCCGAGTTGCTTCCCGCCGGAGTGACCGGCGACAAGGTCTTCCCGCTGTTCATCGGGACTCAGTTGCCGCCGGGCCTGATGGGGCTGGTGCTGGCCGCGATCTGTTCGGCCGCGATGGACTCGAACCTCAACTGCTGCGCGACGCTGTATCTGTGCGACATCCACCGCCGCTACGTTCGGCCGCAGGCGGGCGATCGCGAATCGATGCTCGTCCTGCGTCTGACGACGCTGGTGATGGGAGCACTCAGCACGCTGACGGCTCTGGCGATGATCCAGGTCAAGACGGCCCTCGACATCTGGTGGAAGCTGGCCGGCATCTTCAGCGGCGGCATGCTGGGCCTGTTTCTGCTCGGCCTGTTCGTGCAGCGAGTCCGCTCGCGCTATGCGGCCATTGCCGTGGCGCTGGGAGTCGCGATCATCGGCTGGATGACTTTTTCACCGCTTGCGAAATCGTGGCTGCTCGAACGAGGGCTCGGTTGGATTGTGAGTCCGTTTCACGACAACCTGATCGTTGTCGTGGGGACCGCGACAATCCTTGGAGCGGGGGTTATCGTCGGCAGCTTCTCTCCAGCAACGTCATCGACCGAACCGGCGAGTCCGGTGCGAGAGTAAGGCGGCGAATGCCGAGTTTGGTGGAAATGAGGACTTCATGAGTCAATGCGAACCTCGCATTCTTTCCAGCGGAAAACGTACTCGGCTGATACGCAGGCTGATCCTCACGATCGTGGTAACGCTGCTCGTGGGTGGTGTCTTCTTCGTGTTGTCACAGACGACGAACAAACTGATGCTGGTCAACAATGGTTCAGAAAGCAGGATGGTCGCACACGTCACAATTGGAACGAATAGCGAATCGGCGGATTACTCATCGGACGAGTTGCTGAGTCCTACTTCATTGGTAAAAGATCACGCGATGCCACCGCACACGAAGTTGACACTCACGTTCAGCGGTCGCCGATACCCCCGCCGCCTTGTCGTAACAAGAGAAAGTGCGTTGATAGAAAATAGAATGGGCACCTTCATGACAACAGCTTCGTGGGGATCTCGTTTGACAATAGGTTGGGATGACAAGAATGAGCCGTTTAACGATCGCCAACCATCGACACTTCGCGGGTGGTACGACTCGATTCGTCCCTGGCTTCCGCTGCCCGCATCGTGGCGCGAGTAAACAGCGGCAATGACGAGCGACTCGGGTGTTGGTTTTCCCTGAAACCGAAGACCCCTCTCCCTAACCCTCTCCCCGCAGAGCCGGGGCGAGGGGACAGGAAAGACGCTCAGTTCAGCACGTCAGTCAGGCGGCGTTCGATGTCCTGCACAACCGTCGGTCGCGTGAGACGCTTCAGAAATCGCCGAGTTTCATTCCGTCGTCGATGCGAGACAGGTTGCGATACGTGGCGAGGTCCAGATTCTCACTGAGAAACCTGACCGCTCCATCCGCCATTAGAAATTGGGCACCTCCCGTGTGCAGGCTGCCGAAGCCGGTTGTCGGCGGGCGTGGATTGCGGCTGGTCAATCCGGCGTTGATGGGGTGAGTCGCCTCGCCCAGCGCGTTGTATTCCGCCGCGCGAGCCGACACGCCGGGCCAGATTCCGTCGCCGATGACGGTCGCCGTTTGAGGCCTGGTGTTTACCGGTGTGTATCGCTCGCCGACCATGATGATGTTACTCGTGCCGTCCGTCATGTCGCGGAGGCCCCGCATGCTGTTGGCTCCGAAGATGCCGCCGTAGTTCTTCACCAAGGCGACCGGCAATGTGGACGAGTTGTAGAACGGATCGTTCTCCGTCGCGCGGCATCTCCCCAGCGCACCGGGAACCGCTTCACCAACAACGGGCGGTTTGGGAAGCGTCGAAAACGAAGCGACATTCGAGCAGAACGAGTTCGGATTGGGAGAGTCCTCGGAATAGAGGAATGCACTCCCGGCAACCCCGAAGTAATTCGTCCGACCACACGGCTTGTTCGACAACCCGCCGGAAAGGCCGTGGACTGTGGCTGAGCCGGGATCGGACGGGCAACGCAGCGATGCGATCACAGAATCGACACTTCCAGACGCCGGGGTTTGTGGTGCAGTCGATGCCGTCAGTCCACTGGGAATGTTGGGCGTGTTCAAATTGCCAGTCAGTGTGATGTAGAGCTGCGCATTATCAATGTACGGCGTAATCATCGTCGCCCAGCCCCAGCCGTTGTTGAACGGAACTCCCTCTTCCGATTCCGGGACGGCGGCCTGAGTGTGATAGATGTAGCCGGGCGGCATCGTCGTGATGAACGTGTCGTGATAGTTGTGCAGAGCCAACCCCAACTGCTTCAGTTGGTTCTTGCACTGAGTCCGCCGTGCTCCCTCACGCGAGGTTCGAACCGCTGGCAGAAAAAACGCGGCGAGCAGTGCGAGTATTCCCAGCACGACCAGGCACTCAATCAGCGTGATGCCCGACCGGCGCGATGATGATCTTCGGGAAGTTTTCATGCGACGAGTCCTCTCGATGTAGGGTGCGTGCAGTCTTCGGAACGCACCACGATCATAGCGAGTGACATGTATCATGGTCCGTTCCGATGTCTTTAGCGAGGGCATTTCCTTAGACGAAAGTAGCCATCATCGCTCCGCGTGATGAGCCTCGCAGATTGAGGTTTGCAAACTCAGACGCCTGTTCGTGCAAGGCTCAACACGCGGAGCGATGATGGCTACTTTGAAGGCAATTCCAAAGCAGGACTCATTCACAACAACTTTCAAACTCGAAGACTCCACGCACCCTACTGCTGGCTGTCCACTGCCCACTTCCTCCTCACGCCAACACATCCCGAATGACATGCCCATGAACGTCGGTCAGGCGGCGTTCGATGCCGTTGTGGTAGAAGCTGAGTCGTTCGTGATCGAGGCCCAGCAGGTGCAGGATCGTGGCGTGCAGGTCGTAGATCGTGGAGACCTTATCGACGGCGGTGTGTCCGAAATCGTCGGTCGCTCCGTAGCTGAAGGCCCGCTTCACGCCAGCCCCCGCGAGCCACGCGGTAAAACCCTTCGGATTGTGGTCGCGGCCGCTGGCTCCCTTCTGGAAGGTCGGCATCCGGCCGAACTCCGTCACCCACACGACGAGCGTGTCTTCGAGCAGGCCCGTCCGTTTCAGATCGCGCAGCAGAGCGGCGGCGGGTTGGTCGAGGATCGGGCCGTGGACCTCGTACTGCGTCTTGAGCGTCTTGTGTCCATCCCAGTTGCCGACTCCCTCGCCCATCGCGTACGCGCCGTTGAAGAGTTGCACGAACCGAACACCTCGTTCGAGCAGCCGCCGCGCCAACAAACAATTTCGTCCGAAGCCGGCCTTCGTTTTGTTGGCGTCGTGCAGGCCGTACAGCGTCTGCGTTTCGAGGCTCTCGCCCGACAGGTCCGAGACTTCGGCCGCTCGAAGTTGCAGCTTGGCCGCCAACTCGTAGCTGGCGATCCGCGCGGCGAGGTCCGTATCGCCCGGATGCAGTTCCAGATGACGGGCGTTGAGCCGCTTGAGGAAGTCGCGCGTGGCGGCTTCCGTCGGCGCGGAGATTTCTGGCGGGCGCGACAAGTTCGCGATCGGCTTGTCGGCGTTGAACGGCGTCCCCTGAAAGACGGCGGGCAGGAACGCGCTGTTCCAGTTGTTGGACGCCGCCTGCGGCACGCCGCGCGGATCGGGGATCGCGACGAAGCTCGGCAGATCGCTCGCGTCGCTGCCGAGGGCATAGCTGACCCATGCGCCGATGCTCGGAAAGCCGTCGAGCGTGAAGCCGGTGCTCATTTGGTTCTCGGCCGGGCCGTGCGTGTTGCTCTTCGCGGTCATCGAGTGAATGAAACACATCTCATCGGCGAGGGCCGCCAGATTCGGAATCAGCTCCGAGATCATCTTGCCGCTCTCCCCGCGCGGCTTGAACTCCCACTGCGGTGCGACGAGGTTCCCATTCTCCCCCTGAAACGTCACCAATTTCTCAAGACCCGGCAACGGCTGGCCGCTGCGCTTCACCAACTCGGGCTTGTAGTCCCACGTGTCGAGGTGACTGACCGCTCCCGAACAAAAGATCATCACGACGCGAGACGCCTTCGGCGCGAAGTGAGCCTCCCGCGCCGCCAACGGCGCATCGGGTCGCACGCTCGGACGAATCGGCCTCTTCGCTTCATCACTCGCCCGCAACTTGCCATCGCCCGCCAGGAGCGAAGCCAGCGCGAGGCCGCTCAGCCCGCGACTCGCATCGAACAAGAAGTCACGTCGGGCGAGCAAAGTCTGACCGGCAACTGACAGCGGTGACATTGAGAGGCTTCCAAACGGCAGGGTGTCATTCCAAGTATGGGTACGCGGCACGTTGCAGACGCTCGGCGGGCTACTTCGGCGTCGCTCCACTCGCCTTCCGGGGCTTCCACAGAATGAGCCACGCCGAGAGCAGAGTCAGCGGCACCACAAATGGCCAATAAGGTACAGCCCTCGATTCAAACTGTAGTTGTCCGAGAAGTGAACCGGGGGCGGCTCGGAAGTATGTCGGACGGGGGCTGATCGGCTGATTCGAGTTGCGCCACTCACTGCTCCAACCGAATCCACCAGCCGGGGGGATGTTGAGCCAGCGGTCCCATCCGACATTCCCTTGGAAGGAACTGATCGCGTGTCGGAAGTCACCACTTGTGAATGCCAGCCTGTCCTCAACGATGTAGCTCCGCATCCAACCAATGGCTGGCAGCAACGCCATCGCGAGTGTCACAACCCCGGCCTTGCGTCGCCAACCTTGGAAGTACTCGCTCAAGCCGCACGCTCCATTCGATGATTGCGCCTGTCCGCACCAT
Source organism: Schlesneria sp. (assembly GCA_043738825.1). GTDB lineage: Bacteria > Planctomycetota > Planctomycetia > Planctomycetales > Planctomycetaceae > Schlesneria. Next base: position 1,646 of record JAYUFF010000988.1, on the reverse strand, counting down.
GCACCCGCCACCCGATTCTAGTCGCGACTTGTCTCGGCGGGCGCGTCTCTTCACAATCTGACGGCGTTGCCCGCGGATCGCAACTGTTGGTGTCGTCTTCTCACAGGTGGCTCATGTCGATGACAAACTGGTTGAACCGTTCTGTATTGTTGGCAGTGTTGATCGTCGCCACAAACCGCCTGGCCATGCAAACCGGCCACGCGGCCGAGCCCACTGCGGTTTCGTTTCAGCAGGTGCGACATCTGATGTCGAATACCTGCTTCCGCTGTCATGGGCCAGATGAGAAGGAACGGCAGGCGGGGTTGAGGCTCGACCAGCGCGAGTCGGCTGTTTCCAAACTCGAATCGGGCCACGTTGCTATCTCGCCGGGCAAGGCCGACGCGAGTGAACTTGTTCGCCGGATCAATTCGACCGATCCGGAAGTGATGATGCCGCCGCCGTCGCTCAACAAACCGCTCAGCGATGCCGACAAGAAGCTGCTGACGAAGTGGATCGAGCAGGGGGCCGAGTATCGCGAACACTGGTCGTTTGTTGCGCCGACTCGACCCGCGCGGCCGACGGTGAAGAACGCAAGCTGGCCGAAGAACGAGATCGACTACTTTGTGTTGGCCCGTCTCGAACGGGAGGATCTCGCGCCGTCGGCCGAGGCGGACAAGATCACGCTCATCCGGCGAGTCACGCTCGACCTGACCGGCCTCCCGCCGACTCCGACTGAAGTCGATGCGTTCGTCGCTGACGTGAGTCCGCAAGCCCACGAAAAAGTTGTCGATCGGTTGCTGAAGTCGCCGCGGTACGGGGAACGGATGGCGGTCGATTGGCTCGATGCGGCCCGGTTCGCCGACACGCACGGATTTCACATCGACTCGGGCCGCGACATGACCCGGTGGCGCGAGTGGGTGATCGAGGCGTACAACTCGAACCTGCCGTTCGATCAATTCACGATCCAGCAGTTGGCGGGAGACCTGCTCCCCGAAGCGGCCACTCCCGAGCTGACCGTCTCGCAGCGGATCGCCAGCGGATTCAATCGCAACCACATGATCAACTTCGAGGGGGGAGCGATCCCCGCCGAGTACCACAACGCCTACATCGTCGATCGCGTGAACACGACGGGGACGGTGTGGCTCGGTCTGTCGGTCGCGTGCGCCCAGTGTCACGATCACAAGTACGACCCGATCACGCAGCGCGACTTCTATTCGCTGTACGCCTTCTTCCACAACGTGCCCGAGAACGGCCTCGATGGCTCGAAGGGGAACGCAGCTCCGGTGCTGAAGTCGCCGACGCGTGAACAGCAGACGAAGTTGGACGAACTCCGCGCGGCAGTCGTCTCGCTGGAGAAGCAGCTCGCCGCGACCGGGCCTGAGCTGGTCGAAGCTCAACGCCTGTGGGAGCAATCCGCGCGCGACGAGAAGCCTGCCGAGTGGACGGTCCTCAAGCCGGACCTGCTCAAGGCGGCCAACGGTTCAACGCTGAAGTTGCTGGAGGACGGAACCGTCACGGCCACCGAAGCCAATCCCGCGACAGAGACCTACACGATCGTGGCCCCTGTCGAGGGGACGATCACGGCGTTGAAACTCGACGTGTTGCCCGACGAGGCGCTGCCGGGCAAGGGGCCGGGGCGAAGCGTCAACGGCAACATCGTGATGACG
>JAYUFF010000987.1:0-3478 GCA_043738825.1 Schlesneria sp. | reverse complement strand
CGTCGAAGGACCGAGTTCCTGCTGGGTGAGGCTCGCAAGCGCAAGCACACGGTCGAGGGCCTGCTGATCGCGCAGATCGATCTCGACCAGGTGATCTCAACCATCCGCAACTCGCCCAGCCGGGCCGAGGCCAAAGAGCGACTGCAACTGATCCAAGTGCCGGGGCCGCTGATCGCCCGAGCCGTCGGCGACGACGCTTTTCTGATGTTTCAGGAAGAGTACGGCACCAAGGACAACTACACGCTGTCGGCCAATCAGGCGGAGGCCATTGTGTCGATGCAGCTCGGTTCACTGGCCAATCTCGAACGCGAAAAGCTGCGTGACGAACATGGCAAGTTGCTGGCCGACATCAAGGGCCATCTGCTCCTGCTGTCGGATGAGGCCAACATCCGAGCCGTCGTGCGCGACGACATGCTCGCTATCAAGGACAAGTACGGCAGCAAGCGCCGCACCGAGATCACCGGCGAGGAACTCGGCGACTACGATCTGGAAGCCCTGATCGCCGAAGAGCCGATGGTCGTTACGCTGTCGCAGCGCGGCTACATCAAGCGGATGCCGCTCAACACGTATCAGGCTCAGAATCGCGGCGGCCGGGGAATCACCGGAACCAAGGCCGATGACGAGGATGCCGTCGAGCACCTGTTCGTCGCCAGCACGCACTCGTGGCTGCTGTTCTTCACGGACAAGGGCAAGGTGCTGTGGGAGAAGGTCTACAACCTGCCGATGCAAAGCCGGACCAGCAAGGGCCGGGCACTGGTCAATCTGCTCCAACTTCCCGAAGGCGACCGGATCAGTGCCTGTGTGGCGGTGCGAGAATTCGACGAGACACGATTTCTGATCATGGCCACGAAAAATGGCCTCGTGAAGAAGACGCCGCTGTCGGCGTACAAGCGTCCGCAGAAGGGGGGCATCATCGCGATCAATCTGCGCGAAGGGGATGCCCTCATCGAGGCAATGCTGGTTTCACCCGGCGACAACGTGCTGCTGGCCACGTCTGGCGGCATGGCGATCCGCTTTGCCGAATCCGACGCCCGCAGCATGGGCCGCAACACGAGCGGCGTGAAGGGCATCAAACTCGGCAAGGGTTCGACCGTGGTCGGCATGGTTCTCGCCGATCCCTCGATGAGCCTGCTGACCGTCTGCGAGAACGGCTTCGGCAAGCGAACACCCGTCGGTACGGGAATCGTCGAAGGGGAAGAGGCTCCTCCCACCGAGGCCCCACTCCCCGATGACGATTCCAGCGGCGATGTCACTGCCGAAGTCGATGAGCCTGAGGTTGAAGAGACAGAAGCTGATGACGCGGACGCCCCGGATGGCGACTCGCCCGAGATCGAAGCGGCCGACGAAGCGACCGGCTCCACGAAGGGCTACCGTCGCCAGCGTCGTGGCGGCAAAGGGCTGAAGGACATTAAGGCCACGGCTCGGAATGGACAAGTCGTGAAGATCCTCTCCGTCGCCGAGCAGGACGACGTGCTGATGGTCACGGCGGTCGGCAAGATTCAACGAGTCCGCGCCGGCGACATCAGCGAGATCGGTCGCAACACGCAGGGCGTGCGGATCATTCGCATGGACGAAGGCGACAAGCTCGTCAGCATGGCCCGCATCCCGAGCGACCTCGTGGTCGAGACACCGGCAGCGGCACCGCCACAGCCTGAGGCCTGACCATGCGACGCATCCTCGTCACCGGCGGTTGTGGGTTCATCGGGTCGAACTTCATTCGGCACGAACTGGCCACGTACCCCGAACTGTCGATCCTCAACATCGACAAGCTGACGTATGCGGGCAACCCCGAGAACCTCGCCGATTTGGTGAGCGACCCAAACATCGGAACGCGGTACGAGTTTGCTCACGGCGACATTTGCGACCGGAAGTTCATCGCATCGCTGCTTCAGCCGGGAGGGATCGACGCCGTCGTCAATTTTGCGGCGGAGAGCCATGTCGATCGGAGCATCCTCGATTCCGGTCCGTTCGTGCAGACGAACATTGTTGGAACGCAGGTGCTGCTCGACTGCTGCCGCCTGCACGGCGTGCCGCGTTACGTGCAGGTCTCGACCGACGAGGTCTACGGTTCTCTGGGCGATGACGGCAAGTTTACGGAGGAGACTCCGCTGGCTCCCAACAGCCCGTACTCGGCCTCCAAGGCGGCGGCCGATTTCCTCGTGCGAGCCTACTTCCACACGTTCGGCTTTCCCGCCGTGACGACGCGCTGCTCGAACAACTATGGCCCCTACCAGTTCCCCGAAAAACTGATACCGCTGTTCATCTCGAACGCCTTGCAGGACCAACCACTGCCGGTTTACGGGACGGGCCTCAACGTACGCGACTGGATTCACGTGCTCGATCACTGCCGAGGCATCGACGCCGCGTTGCGACGAGGCCGCGCAGGCGAGGTCTACAACTTCGGCGGCAACTGTGAACTGACGAACCTCGACCTGACGTACTCGCTGCTGGAGGCTCTCGGCAAACCGCGGTCGCTCATCAAGTACGTCGCCGATCGACCGGGACACGATCACCGCTATGCCATCGACGCGACGAAGGCCAAGCGGGAGCTCGACTGGGAACCCCAGGTCTCCTTCCGCGACGGCCTGAAGCAAACAGTCGATTGGTATCTGGCGAATCCGTCTTGGATCGCGAGGATCAAGTCGGGCGAGTACCGCTCGTACTACGAACAGCAGTACGGCACGAAACGCTAGAGCCGGTTTCAAAACCCTGAAAGTAACCCGCAGCGTGAGCGAGGGCATCGGGATATCCAGCGTGGGATCGCCCTCGCTCACGCTGCGGGTTACTTTTGAAATCGCCTCTAAAGTAGCCACCCTCGCTCCGCGTGATGAGCCTTCCGTAAACAGGCTACGCGCGTGTCTGAACTTTTCGATGCCAACACGCCAAAGGCTCATCACGCGGAGCGACGATGGCTACGTTGCCGCGATGCCAAAGTAGTCGTGAATGAACTGCTTGCGGTCCCCGTCGTGGCGGATCAGTTGCACGAGCGCGAGCAGCTTCTGCTGGTCTCGCCGCAGTTTGTCGGCGAGCCGTTCCGCATCAAGCAACTCCGGCGGGATTGCCCCGGTGACTTTGAGTTGCATTGGCTCCCAGCCGCTTTCATTTTCGTTCAGGTCGATCGCGCCGTAGCGTTCGAGCATGCCCAGCGCCGTTTCGAGCCGTCGATCGTGCTTCTGCCTGGCGTGCAGCTTCTCGCGCATCCATTCGAGGCCGAACGCCGCGACCTGTTCCGCATCGTGGACGAGCAGATCGTGGACCCGCTCGTAGAACTCGGCATTGGGATTCGACCAGCGAATGAACTCCATCTGCGTCGTCAGGTCGGCCTCCTCGTACAACAGCACGCAGTCGGACGGCAGGCCATCGCGCCCGGCACGGCCGATCTCCTGATACCACGACTCCATCGAGCCGGGAATCTCGGCGTGGATCACAAATCGAATGTCTTCCTTGTCGATCCCCATGCCGAACGCGGGCGTTGCCA
>JAYUFF010000986.1:0-9217 GCA_043738825.1 Schlesneria sp. | reverse complement strand
ACACCCAGTACTCCTGAATCGAGGCGACTCGCAGATAGAGATCGACGTTGCGGAACAGGTCTTTGTCCACATCGTCGCCGCGCAGGACTTCGCCCACGATCAACGGAGCAGCATCGCGCCAATCCGAGGTCGGCATCTTGGCATAGATCGCCAAGTCCGGCTCGGGAGCCGTCGTCTTGTGGGTGCCCGGTACGAACACGCGGGCGCGGTCGGTGACGTAGGCCACCACTTCGGGATGCTCGCGCGAGTAGAGAAACACTTGGCCGAAGACGTACTTCTCGATCCAGTCATGCTCGAAATCCGGGGCCGGTGACACGTACAGCCTCCCAAAGATGACCTCGTAGCCATAACCGGAGCGGAAGTCGGCGACCTGCAACTCATCATCACTCACGGCGCGGCCGTGATCTTTCGGGCCGAAACGCACGGATGTCAGCATGGCTGTTCCTTTGCAAAAGCGTTGTCGGTGCCGAGTCTAGCGCGCGTGAATGGACGGGAAAAGACGGAAGGGAGGGATTCTCACCTTCCGTCATAACTGCAGACGAACCGGCCGTCCCCGTCAGACATACTGGTTGATGATGTTCTCCAACATCTCTTGGCGGCCGGATTCATTGGGGTTGAGTTTTTTCTTGCCGAGGACGTATTTCTCCAGCGACTCGAATGTGGCTTTGCCGCTTTCGATTTCGGCACCGACTCCCTCGTCGAAGCTGCGGTAGCGGTTCTTGACGAAATCTTTGAGGACGCCGTCCTTGCGGATGGCGGCGGCGATCTTGGCTCCGCGGGCGAAGGCGTCCATCGCGCCGATGTGGGCGTGGAACAGGTCGAGCGGCTCGAAGCTTTCGCGGCGGACCTTGGCGTCGAAGTTGACTCCGCCCGGCGCGATGCCGCCCTGTTCGAGGATCACCAGCATGCACTGCGTGGTGAGGTAGATGTCGGTCGGGAACTGATCGGTGTCCCAACCCAGGAGCAGGTCGCCCGTGTTGGCGTCGATGCTGCCGAGTGCTCCCTGGATGCGGGCGTATTCCAACTCGTGCATCATCGTGTGACCGGCCAGCGTCGCGTGGTTGGTCTCGACGTTCATCTTGACGTGCTCCATCAGACCGTTCGCGCGGCAGAAGTTCAGGCACGCGGCGACATCGAAGTCGTACTGATGCTTGGTCGGCTCCTTCGGTTTGGGCTCGAACAGGAACTGGCCCTGGAAGCCGATCTGCTTGGCGTAGTCGACCGCCATGTGCATGAACTTGGCGAGGTGATCGAGTTCGCGTTTCATGTCGGTGTTGTAGAGATTGTGGTAGCCCTCGCGCCCGCCCCAGAAGACGTAGTTCGCGCCGCCGAGTTCCAGCGTGACTTCGAGGGCCTTCTTTACCTGAGCCGCCGCGCACGCGAAGACATCGGCGTTGCAGGTCGTCGCCGCACCGTGCATATAGCGCGGGTGCGAGAACATGTTGGCCGTGCCCCAGAGGAGCTTGATGCCCGTCCGTTCCTGAGCCGCCTTCAGGGCCTTGACCACGGCGTCGAGGTTCTTGTTCGTTTCGGCCAGCGTCTCACCTTCCGGGGCCACATCGCGATCGTGGAAGGCGTAGAACGGACAGCCCAGCTTCTCGATGAACTCGAACGCGGCATCGACTCGCTTGACGGCGTTCTTCACGGAATTGGTGCCATCGTCCCACGGCCGCTGCAACGTCGCTGAACCGAACGGATCGCTCCCCGTCCCCCGGAACGTGTGCCAATAGCAGACTGTGTAACGCATCAAGTCCTTGAGCTTCTTCCCCTCCACCTTTTGCTCGGGATCGTAGTGCTTGAACGCGAGTTGGTTCTTGCTCTTGGGGCCTTCGTACTGAATCTTCGGAACATCGGGGAAGTACGCCATTGGTGTTTGCCTGTTGGAAAGAGTTCTGAAAAAGTGAATCGGGTGCGGAGTGTAGCCGCGTTGAAAACGGGTCGCAAAGGAGCGGGTGACGCGACCGTAGGATGGCTGGTAGCAGTTTCAAAAGTAACCCGCCGCGTAAGCGAGGGCGATTCCATGTTGGACATCCCGACGCCCTCGCTTACGCGGCGGGTTAGTTTTTGAAACAACCTCTACGCCATCACGCCGGTCACGATCTTGCCTGCCGAGATCGGGAGCGGGCGATTCAGCTTGTCGCGGACTTCGGTTTCAGGGTCGAGGCCCATCAGTGCGAAGACCGTCGCCGTGAGATCGTCCAGCAGAACCGGGTCCTTGTCGGGGTAGGCGGCCTGCTTGTCGGACGTGCCATAGACGAAGCCTCGCTTCGCGCCGCCTCCGGCCAGCAGCGCGGTGTAACACTGCGGCCAGTGATCGCGGCTGATGTTGTCGTTGATTTTCGGAGTCCGCCCGAACTCGCCCATCCAGACGATCAGCGTGCTGTCGAACAACCCACGCTCCTTCAAATCGTTGATGAGCGTCGGCAGCGTCTGTTCGGTCAGCGGCAGGTGATAGTCCTTCAGGATCGGATACATCCGCGTGTTGTCGAAGCCGTGCGTGTCCCAGCCCTCCTCATTGGTCCGCCCGCCGATGCTCTTCGAGTAATAGACGTTCACAAACTTCACGCCGGCTTCGACGAGCCGCCTCGCCAGCAGACAGCTTTGGCCATACGTGGTCCGTCCGTACTTGTCGCGGATCGCCTGCGGTTCGGCCGACAGATTGAAGGCGTCGCGCACCTTGGACGAGTTCAACATGCTGAGCGACTTCTCGTAGTAAGCGTCCAGCCCGCGCGCGGCGGCCGAGTAGTCGAACAGCTTCGTCTGGCGATTGACGAGCTGCTGCATCTCGCGCCGATTCTGAAGGCGTTCGGCGGTGACGCCGCTCGGCAGCGACAGCTCGGGGAGCGAGAAGCCCCGCTCGTTGGGATCACTCGTCACGAGCAGTGGATCGTGCGCTTTGCCGAGGAAGCTGGCATGCTGGCCCGGCGTGATCTCACCGTCGCGCAGGACGTGCGGGTACGCCACAAACGTCGGCATCCCATTCGAGTTCGGAGCCAGCCGATCCACGACCGAGCCATACGCCGGAAACAACTCCTGCGAGTCTCGCAGCCGAATGTCATCGAGCGGCGGCGCGTGACCAGTCAGCGCGTAGTACGCCGCCGAGTTGTGGTTCTTCATCGTGTGATGGACCGTCCGCACCAGCGTGACCTCGTCCATCACCTGCGCCATCTTCGGCAGTTGGTCGCAGATGCGAATGCCCGGCGCGGCGGTGTCGATCACACCGAAGTGGCTCCGCACACCAGACGGTGCCTCGGGCTTCGGGTCGAACGAATCGAGATGACTCGGCCCGCCAAACTGATAGAGAAAGATGACCGACTTCGCGCGACCCGGCTTTGAGTCGGAAGACTCCGCCGCGCGGATCAACTTTGGCAGAGTCAGTCCGAGCATTCCCATGCCTCCAAGGGACAACGCGGCACGTCGAGTGAGCAGGCGGGCGGGCATCAGATTCTCTCCAACGAACAGGGACAACGAATGATGATGCTATCGCTGTGCGGGGAAGTCGTGCCAGTGCCAGGGCCATCGCCTTGTTGAATCCGGGTAATGGGGTGCCACGGTCACGGAGCTTCGACGTGGCCGTGAGAGTGGGAAACAGCCTTCACGTCCTCGCACGGCCACGTCGAAGCTTCGTGACCGTGCACCCCCATTTGAAACAGGCGATGGCCCTGGTGCAGAGCCGTCGGGTTGTTGAGCGTCGGCGTCTCGATGGACCGCGATGCTCCATGCGTGTTGCAAACCGAGGGGGAGGCCGGTATCTACGAACTCGATTCGCAGACGATGGCGGCGACGCATCCAGTCAGGTCCGATTCATGACGCCAACTCTGGCTCCTCCCGACGCACCCCCGGCTGTCGATCGCGGCGATGCGATTGACGCCGGAGTGGTCTGCCCGCGCTGCGGGCGGCGGTCGCTCGACGAATCGTTTTGCGAGCACTGTCAGTTTGAGTTGCCGCTGCCGTCGGCAGGGTCATCGGGATCGGCCGCCGGTTTGGTGAGCGGCGCGAGCTGGAGCCTGGCGTCGCTCGGCGTGAGCTGGCCCGACGATCCGAGTGCCTCGTTCGACGTGGCCTCGGGGCCGACGGCGTTGCGCGTGCGCGCGATTCGTCCCGAACTATGGCCCGAGGTGATTGATGATGTCCGCGCTCGACAAGCGGTCTCGTTGAAGGCGTTGCCTCCCGTGCATGTTCTCGAAACGGCGGGCGGCGCTCTCGTGCTGGCCGAGGCTTGGCAATCCGAGGCCGCAGCCGCATCGAGTGCATTGCCAGCGAGCGTCAATGAACTGCTGGTCGAAACACTGCGCTGGTGCCGCTGGCTGGATGCCGCCCTGACCGAATTGCATGACTCGGGACACGTCTGGCTGGAGTTCGATCCCTGCGCCGTCGAAGTGAAGGGCGATCAACTGCGGATCACGAACCTCGACTGGCGGCTGTTCCCGCACGGTCGGTGTGCCAGCCGGCTCGCCCGCATTTCACCGAGGTACTCGCCCCCCGAGGTCTGTCAGTTTCGCGACGAGTTCATCGGACCACGCACCGACGTGTTTCATCTCGCCCTGTCGGCCTACTATCGGCTCGCTGGATTGCGTAACGACGGATTCGCCGGTCGCGGTTTGGAGTCGTTCGGTTTTGAAATCCCTTCGCTGCGAGTCTTTCGGCCTGATCTTCCCGTCGGAATCTGGCCGGTCCTGCGTCGAGCCTTGTCGATCAACGCCAACAACCGGCACGCATCGACGGGCGAGTTGATGGATGAGTTGGAGCGAGCCGTCGCGCGGCGCGAGCCCAAGCACCATGAAAATGATTTCAAAACCGTAGCCACGTTCGCCAGAACGTGGGACGACCCGTGCGACCCCCACGTTCTGGCGAACGTGGCTACTGCGTCAGATGAACGTGTTGAAACCGCCTCTCCTGACTCCGAACCATCGTTGTGGCAACGAGTGGTCCGTCGGCTCACGGGTGAAGCGGTGTTGGCAGCGTCGGGCCTGTCGGCGAATCATCTCACCGCATCGAACACGACATCGCAACCCGCCGTGCCTGAAGTCGGTTGGCAGACGGTGGCCGGTCGAGCCAAGTCGGCACTCGGTGCGGTCAATCAGGATTGCGCGGTCGTGCTGCGCGAGCCGGTGCGAGACCGCGAGGTGCTGTTGATGATCGTGGCCGACGGAGTGACTCACGCGCGCGTCGGAGCCGGCGAACGCGCGAGCGGCCTCGCGTGCGAGGTGCTGGTCGCCTCGATCCGCGAGCAGCTTCGCGCGTGTTCGGCCGACGCGGAGCCGGAATGGCCGAGCCTGCTCGATCGCGCCTGCCAATCGGCGAGCGCAGCCATCGTGACGGACGCCCTCTCGATCCTCGACCGGCCCGCGCAGATCAGCGACAACGATTTGATGAGCACGACCGCCCTGATCGGTGTCCTCGACGGCAGTGATCTGTATCTGGCCAACGTCGGCGACAGCCGGGCCTATCTGGTCGCCAGCGGCCTCGCCGAACAACTGACCGTGGATGGTGATGTCGCTTCGTCTCAACTCGCCGCAGGAACTCCGCCTGAACAGGTGCAGGAACTCGGCACGGCGGGGAAGGCGCTGCGATTTTGTTTGGGGGCGTGCCGCGAGAACGATGCGGGGCAACTCGTCGCCGAATTGGAGCGTGCTCGTCCGCAGATCGGTCACTGGCGGATCGAGCCGGGTGACACGTTCGTCCTCTGTTCGGATGGACTCGTCGAAGAGCGGGTCTTTCTCGAACCGGAGGATTTGGTGCGGATCGTCGAGACACCCAGCCACGACTGCGCCTCACCGGGTGGAGGCAGGGTGGGACAAGCTCGCTTCGAGCGTCGGCCCACCAACACCAGTGCAGGCGACAGCGGTGGGCCGGCGCTCGAAGCGAGTTGGTCCCACCCTACGGAATGCTCGCGAGACGACTCGAAAGTGTTGCTGCGCGGGACGACAACGCAGGAATTGGCCGAGCAGTTGGTTTCGGCGGCGGATGCGAAACAGCGGCTGCCGTCGGCGACGGAGCCGAACGGATATGGAGACAACATCACCTGCATCGTGCTGCGGCTGGTCGAGGGACCGCCGCCACCCGATGCCTCGTCACGAAAGGGCTGACTGTGGCCGAAGAGTTTTTGTTGGAATGCCGCTTGGACCAACCGGCCGTGCTGAGCGGTCGATCGGCCGACGTGTACAGCCTCGTCACGATCCGGCCGAACGGCGCGCGGCTGGGATCGCTGCTCGAATCGGGTCAGGGGACGAGCCTCCCCGCGCATCTGATCGTCGTGGTCGATGTCAGCGGCTCGATGCACATGCTGATCGGGCCGGACCCTCACGCGCGAATCGTCGGCTCATCCACGCAGGACGGTCTGGCCGTGACCGAGGTCGAATCGGAAGTCCCCAGCCGGAGGATGGTCGCCGTGAAAGTCGTGCAACGGTTGGTCGAGCGGATGGAACCGGCCGACCGGATGACGCTGGTCGGCTTCGACGATCGGGCGCATCCGCTGGCGACGGGCCTCGCCAAGGGACGCGAGCTGGATGATGCGGTTCGCAAGTTGATCGATGTGGGAGGCGGCGGAACAACTCTCGGCAAGGCGTTTGGGGAAGTGCGAAAGTCGCTGATGCAGGCCACCGCCGGAACGGAGACGCAGCGCATCGTGCTGCTGACCGATGGCGAAGACGGCGAGCCGGACCAGGCTCTGCAGGAAGCGAAGCAACTCGCCGAGGAGTTCCATCTGCCGATCTTCGCGCTCGGGACGGGCGACTCGCGCGCCGACTTCCTCATGGATGTTTGCCGGACCACGATGGGCGGATCGTTCGACAACATCAGCAACGAGCGCGAGGCCGAAGACTGCTTCCACAAGTTCTTCACCGGCCAGAAGAACATCCTCGCGACGAACGTCTCGCTGCAATTGTGGCTCTCGCCCGAGATCTTCGTCCGCGAACTCTATCGCACCAAGCCCGAAGTCTTGTACGTCGGCGACATGCAGCCCGACGCCGGCAACACGGTTTCGATCCCGCTCGAATACATGGAGCGCGGCAAAGTGTACGAGGTCTTGTTCCGCAGCACGGTTCCGCCGCGCGACGGCGGTCGGTTCCGGTTGGCCAAGGCGACGCTGAACTACGACGTGCCGGGACTGGGCGTGAGCGGCGGCCGGGTCGAGGCGAACATCGCCGTCGAATCGACCAACGACGAGGGACGGACTCTGATCCGCACCGGCGACGTGCGGCGCGTCATCACGCAGGCCGAGACGCAGCGCCAGTTGCTGTTCCTCCAGGAGAAGAAGGATCTGATCGAACGAGGCCAGGCGACTCAGAAAGACAAGGACATCGTCGCCAAGCTGCTCGACGCGCTCGTCAAAAAGTTCGAGGAACAGGGAGACCAGGCCAATCTCAACAGCTACCGCCAGATGCGCGACGAGTTCCTGCAACAGGGAATCATCTCACAGGAGATGATGAACCGCTCACTGGCTGCCTCATCGAAGGTCGAGGGGGCGATCGCCGTGCAAGAGGTGGACGACTTCTGAGCGTCGTCTTGACGGCAGGATTATTCGATTGATTGGTGCATCATGCAGACCTTGTCAGACTCGGAAGTAGAGAGTTGGTGTCGTGCTGTAGGAGTCTCGCTTATCGAGTGGCGGACTCTCTGTTTCACCAACGCAACCGGCGGCACATTTGAATTCAACATTCCTGCGACATCTGGTCAGATGATTGCATTGGTGATTGTGATGACTGCGATTGATGATGAACTCGGAATCCCCTCGGATTCACACCTTCTATGGTTACGGGACTGGGATATCTGGGGTGAAGAGTTCGAGGCGATTGGCCGGAAGACGCTCAGTGGCTTGCGGTCGACATTCGGCGAACAGCGACCGTTACTCGGAGCCAGCGGCCATTTATTTGGCGCATCGGAGCGCGTGGATCTGCAAACATTCTTGGTTCAGCCGTTATTCTTTGAGTGGGATGCGTACATCGTGCCAAGTTCGGGTGAGTACGTTCTTCTATTGAGTCATGATGGTTGGATTCGGATTGCGAGTCGATCAGCCGAAGTCGCGCAATCCATGTTTGTTCGCTACGCACATTGGAATCCGCGTTTTGTCACCCCGGTTGCCGTTTCGACGACAACCGGGGTGACACAGCCGGAAGAGCGGCGGGGTGGCTCTGTTCCCGCAGTCGAGTGACTTGGGATGCGCCTGTGCTGCGGAGTCTCCCGAGAAACAGAATATCGCAGCAACATGGGGTTGATCCGAACCCTGACTCCAATACGTGATAAATCAAGGAAACTCTCATGTCGAAATGTGCCGTCTGCGATGCCGAGCTTCAGCCGGAACAGAAGACCTGTCATGTGTGCGGCTCGAATGTCGAGGCCGCTGCCTCATCGGGGCCGACGGGTGCGACGACCGCTCCCTTGCCGCTCCCCTTACCTCCACTGCCGCCATTGCCAGAGCTGGCCTCACCGGCATTGACACCTCCGACGGGCGAGCGCGAATGTCCCGCGTGCGGCCAGACATTTGATGCAGGCTATCGGGATGAGTTCTGTCCGTGCGGCACCGAGCTGCAACCGCGAACCGCCTCCGCCGCAATGTCGGTTCCCGCATCGACGGGACTTCCACCGATCCCCGCGCCGCCAGCGCCGTCGCCGCCAGCGGCACCAGCCGGAACAACGCGACCGCCGGCGGGGACGGTCTGTCTCGTCGTCTACTCCGACACCAAGCCGCGTCAGCCGGTGCGGTACGTTCCCGTGGCCAAGGACGTGTTGTTGATCGGTCGCGAGGATGCGATTCGCGGCGACTTCCCCGATCTGGATCTGGGTTCGCTGCTCGATGAGTCTCTGGCGAAGAAGGTCTCGCGCCGCCATGCCGAAGTGCTGCGTGCCCGCGATTCGCAGACGTTCACGCTGCGCCCGCTCCCCGGCAACACGGGAACGCAGGTCGGAAAAGAACTGGCCGCGCCCGGTCAGGACTATCCGTTGATTGATGGCACCCCGATCGTGCTGGGCGGAGTCGTATGGCTGAAGTTTGAGACGATCAAATAGTCCAGCAGTGTGCCTTTTCTGTTCCCTCTCCTCCGGCTTTGCGGGGGAGAGGGTTATGGTGAGGGGGCTATTCCGTGGAGTGGATACTCCTTTGGAATCCGCGTCCTACAACGTACCCTCGGCAACATCCCAAGCCCCCTCACCCTGGTGCTTTGTCACAGCTAAGAATTGGGGTTGTTGTCGTAGCCACGTTCGCCAGAACGTGGGCGAG
>JAYUFF010000985.1:0-3485 GCA_043738825.1 Schlesneria sp. | reverse complement strand
GGGGCAGGCGATGTTTGGACTGGCCGTGTTGTTCCCGGCGTTCCTGATTCTGAGCAGCATCCCCGCGCGCTGGGAATCTCTGTCGATTGCCGGCCGTTTGATGAGCAACGCGGTGATCACGGTGTTGCTGTTTGCCGGTTGGCCGTTGTTGCTGACTGCCGTCACACGAGTCTCGTGGACGACCGGCCTCTCGCTGCGCGGGGCGTCGGTCGGCGCGTTCGTCTCGTGCGCGATCCTCGGTCTGTCGCTCTGGCCCTTCGCCTACGAGATGTCGGTGATGTTGACCTCGACCGAGCGACTGGAAGCCCTCGAAAAGTTATTCGCGCCGTTTAAGGCTCAACTCGACGCCGTGCCGTTGTGGTTGAAGTTGCTCTCGCTGGCCGTGATTCCCGCCGTGTGCGAGGAGTTGTTCTTTCGCGGCTTCCTGCTGTCGGCCTTTCGCTCCGGCATGTCGAAGCCGCTGGCCGTGGCCTTCTCGGGGATGTTGTTTGGCCTGTTTCACGTCATCGTGCAGCAGTCCCTGTTCGCCGAACGATTCGTACCGACGTGCTTCCTCGGCCTGATCCTGGCCGCCGTCTGCGTCCGCACGGGAAGCGTCCTGCCGGGGATGCTGTTGCACGTGATGCACAATGGCTTCCTGCTGTCGTTGTCGAGCTTCACCGAGGAACTGAAATCGCTCGGCATTGGAGTCGAGGAACACCAGCATCTGCCCGCTCTGTGGCTGGGCCTCGCCACACTGGCGGTCGCCGGTGGCACGATCGCGTTGCTCGCGTCGAGTGTGGATGATTCACGCTCGAACTGAAGCCTGAAGCGCAAGCGAAGGGCCGACGGGGTTGACCTTCGCTTGCGCTTCAGGCTTCGATTGGACACTCCATCGAAAGGCCATCGAATCGATGAATCATCCGGGCGAGTGCTCCCGCGCCGATGCGAGGTTCGGTCGCGATTGACTGATTCCGCTCAAAGAACAAAAAGGCCGCGTCCGGGTGTCCCGAACGCGGCCTGGAATTCGATTTGATGGCGATCATCTCTCAAGCGGCGGCGGCCGGTTCGCGGCCGGTCGTCTTCATCGGGATGCGATCATCCACGTCATACGCCAAGCGGAAGAACCGCAGCGTTTTGATCGCCCACCACGTTGGATCAAGCTCCCACCACTGATGGCCTGCCGGAGCGACGTGCGGATGAGCGTGGTGGTTGTTGTGCCAGCCTTCGCCGTACGCCCAGATTGCGACCCACCATAAGTTGCGGCTCTCGTCGCGAACGTCGTAGTTGCGGTAGCCCCACAGGTGCGTGGCCGAGTTCACGCACCAAGTGCCGTGATAGACGAGGACCATTCTCAGGCACAGACCCCACAGCAGCATCGGCATCCCACCGATGGCGTACAGCGCGATGCCCGAGGCCACCAGCCACAAGAAGTACGTCTTCTCGAAGAACTGCAACATCGGATCCTGCACCAGATCGGGAGTGTACTTCTGAAACAGCGCCTGTTGCTGAGCGGGCGTCCGCTTGATGAACAACCAGGTCAGGTGTGACCAGATGGCCGAGATGAGTGGTGAGTGCGGGTCGCCCGGTTGATCGGATCGCTGATGATGCAATCGGTGCGTGGCCGTCCAGGCGAGTGGCGAACCCTCGCCAGAGAGCGATCCCGCCACCAGCGTCATGAACTTCACCGGCGCGACGACCTTGAACGACTTGTGCGAGAGAAAGCGGTGATACCCGAGGCAGATGCCGATGCTCGCGGTGAACCAGTGGAGCACGAGGCACGTCGCCAGCGACTGCCAGTTGAAGAAGAACGGTGCGGCCAACGCTCCCGCGTGCATGGCCACCATCCACCCCACCACGATCCAGTCAACGTTGTTCCAGCGAAGCTTGTCGGGTAGCCACGCCTCCCAAACGGGAGTGGCCTGATCTGCGTCTGGCGCGGACTTCAACTCAGGGTGAGTCGCCGTATGAGACGGCTTGTGTCCGTGGGACGTGCCGTGCCCCTGAGGCGGATTGTGTTTCTGACGGTGTTTGGGCGGGCTGCTGATCGACATCTGAGTTCCGATTGTGGAAGAAGTCCCTGGAACCGGCCGAGGCAGATCCATCCGCCAAGGAACGCGGCCAAAAAGCGAAAACCGTCGGATGCCACGTTGGAGGGACTTTACATCAACATCGGAAGTCGAGTGTCATTGGTCCGTCATGTCTCTGTCAAACTTTTGTCAACGACGCAAGTCGTGGCCAGGCCGGGTGCTTGCGTTGTCTCGTGCTGTGCAAAACTGCACCGCCACGGTCAGTCCGAGACCGGACATTTGGTGCTTGCTCAACTGCCGGTCGATCAGGTTTGGGGGGATGTCACGCTCGGAATCGCCCTCAATGCGGATGATTCATGATCGCCTTGAAGCCTGACGCGCAAGCGAAGGGATGTCGCAGCAGATCCTTCGCTTGCGCGTCAGGCTTCAAGGCGTTCGTGACGGGCAGGTTAAAAAAACTACCCCACGAGCGACGACTACCGTCACATCGCGGCGGCTGTTATCCTCTCGCCCCGTTTCAGGAATGACCGCCACGGGACGAACACATGACCTCTTCCACCAGTTCCACCAGTTCCAGTGAGACCTTGACCTTGGCCGACCGCATCCTTGACCGACTTGAAGAACTGATCCTCGACGCCGAGCAACAGACCAAGCCGTTGGAACTCGACCCCTATCGCAGTCAGTTGTTCGAGTTGTTCGTCACGGCCGAGGGAGCCGGGTACATCAAAGCGGGTTCCGACCCGGACTTGTCTGCCGACGGATTGTGCCGGTTGCTGGGAGCGCGCTGGGGACTGGCCTCGGCCGCGAAGGAGGCGATCAGCCAGCAGTCTCGCATGGCACCGGAACAGCTCGCGAAGATGAGACTGTTGTGGTCGGTGATGCGGATGTGGATGGAATGGGACTACGCTTGGGAGCGGTGGCCCGAGTTCCACGGTCACACGACCGGCCAGCCGAAAAACTCGGAAAATTAACCGAGTACACACCGCCACTGATCGGCCAATGATTGTGCGGCTCGCGCGATGTCGAACTCGCGAACTGCTCGGTCTCTCGCGGCGAGACTCATGCGGTGGCGGGTCTGCTCATCGGCGAGTAACTCATTGACGGCGAGAGCCAGCGCCTGCGGATCGCGCGGCGGCACGAGGCGTCCCGTTTCGCCATCGACCACGATTTCTGCCGTGCCTCCCACATTCGTTGCCACGACGGGGACACCGCACGCCGCCGCTTCGAGCAACACGCGTCCGAACGGCTCCTGATGAGCGGGATGAACCAGCAGCGTGATCTCGGCCAGCAGGCTCGGCACATCGTCGCGAGTGCCAAGTCGATGCAGTCGATCCGCGAGACCCTGCTCGGCAAAGCGGTCCACGATGGCCCGCTCGAACGCGATGCTTTCCGCCTTCGTCGAGGACCGTTCGCCAACGAGCACGAAGTACACGTCGGGCTGCTCGCGCACGATGGCCGGTGCGGCGGCGGCCAACA
>JAYUFF010000984.1:0-9223 GCA_043738825.1 Schlesneria sp. | reverse complement strand
ACTCGGAACAGTTCATAGCCTTCCTCCGTCACCACGCCGCGTTCGCGCAGCAGATTGGCCAACTCGCGCCGAGCACGATGCAGCCACGTCTTGATCGTCCCCTCGGGGCACTCCATGATCTCCGCCACCTCTTGAATGCCGAGGTCTTGTTGATGAAACAGCAGGAAACACGTTCGATAGTTTTCCCGCAGTTGCCCCAGCGCCAGTTGCAGTTCCTCGGCCAAATCGAACTCGCCCATTCGCACGGTTGGAGCAGCGGGTTCAGCAACCGACTCAACCGTGTACGCCCGTGTCTTCCGTCTGGATTGATGAGTCCGACAGCGGTTGACGGCGATCATCAACACCCACGGCTTGAGCGGTCGCACGCCGTCCCAATGGTGCAGGTGACGGACAGCTCGCACGAGCGTTTCCTGGGCCACATCCTCCGCATCCTGCCGCTGGCCGAGTTGGCGCAGACAGATCGCGAAAACCAGCCCTTGAAACTGCTCGACGAAAGTCCGCAGCCCGTCCCGGTCGCCTGCAAGGCAGCGTTCGACGAGTGCCCGTTCATCCACCGCACGGTTCACCTTTCCGGGGAGTGATACCCGTCGCTGCGAGAGTCGGTTTCAGAGGAGGTCACGAGCGTCATGACCGACCGAACCTGTGACAACCACCGTTCGGCAGAGAGCGCAGACCGCTTGTCTGACGAAGGGGCGACTCGCGGGCGAGCCGCTCCGGCGCGGGAGCCTCAGCGGCTGATCTGCTCGCGGGCAAACTGCCTCGCCATTTTGTAGGCGTGCCGCAGCGCGAAGGCTCGGGTTTCCATCTGCTCTTCGGTGTAATACTTGCCGGTGTCGCTGGTCGGCAGTCCGGCGAGCGCAATGGTGAGCGGCATCAGATCGAGAAACTCGCGATAGCGCCGCTGCTGTTCGGCCACATTGGGATCGGCACTCGACATGGATGCGGCTCCCGACTCAATGAGTCTGCTGGTTAAGGAATCCCGGTTCATGAAACGGCCGGCTTGGCCGACGGCATCTCGATCAGAATCAATTCGACAAACGCGGCAACGGGCAACTCACTCAATGAACGACTCGCGAGCATTGACGAGGATGCGGGGGTAGCCACGCTCGCCAGAGCGTGGGATCCATCCAGCGTCTCGCCCACGTTCTGGTGAACGTGGCTACGACAACAACCCCAATTCTTAGGTGTGACACAGCACTAGCGAGTTCTCTTCTGCATGTATTGTTTGATGATGTCTGCCGCCGAGGTCGATGGCTTTTCTTCCGTCTTCGGTGCCGCACTCGCTTCCGCAGGGTTGGCGGGAGCCACCGCCACGGGAGGGGGAGCTTGCTTGAAGCCGGTCGATTCCGGCGGAGGCAATTTGACTGCGGCCTCAGACGAAACAGCGGCCAGTTCAGGCTCGGCCGGAGCGGGCATCGCATATCCCGGAGCGGCTGGCATGCCCATGGGATAACCCATGTTCGGATAGACTGGCTGGCCGTAGCCGGGTGGATACGGCTGATATTGTTGCGGATAGCCCATTGGCGGCTGAGCATACCCCGGCATCGCCGGATATCCCTGAGGCATCATCCCCGGATAACCCGGCATCATCACGGGTGCGTATCCCGGATAGGCGGCGGGCACAGCTCCTGGAACGATGGTCGTATCGCCGGTCAGATTCGTCGCGGTGTTCTGCGCGAGGGTGTTCTGCGCGATCATGCCTTGCGCGACTATGTCCTGCGCGACAGTCTCGGCGACGGCGGGCATTTCAAACGAGGTCTCTGTGATCTCGGCATTGGAGTCACCGGTGTAGGCGGGCATCTCGATGGTGGCTCCGCTCGGAATGGCATTCAGTTCTCCTGAACTTCCCGACATTCCACCGGAGGGCTTGACGGCCACTGCCGCGACCTGCCGAACCACCAGTTCCAACTCCATCTTGCCAATGCCGATCTGGTCGCCCGACTTCAGCATCACTTCGCCGCGCAGGGCTTCACCATTCACGCGAGTCCCGTTGGTGCTGCCCAAGTCTCGCAGTCGCACGGCATAGTCGTCGATCGAGAACACGCAGTGATGGCGGCTGACCATGTCGCTGTTCGGCCGCAGATGGCAGTCCTGCTCGCGTCCGACCAAGAATTTCTTGGTCGAAAGGGGAATCGACTTCCCCTGGTGCTTGCCACCCAGAATCTTCAGTTCGGCCTGTAACATGAACCAGGCTCTCCATTGAGTCAGTGACGAATACGAACTCGTCAAACGGGACGAGTCCGAACAAACCGCGAGTTGAATCTATTGTTCAGCCGAAAGAAGTGTCGCCCGAATGGACCGGAAGCGCGGCTGAACTGGCAGAGGCTTGAAGCGAACAGGAAAAATGGACTGCCATTGCGCCAAAGTCCCGACACGACCATGAAATCTGGTCGCTACGCTAACGCCGAAAACCGGGCCTGTCAACGAGCGAAGCCGAGTTCTTAAAGCTGTCGAGGTTGTGATTTCAGACCGCTTTCCACCGCCCACCGACCCCACCGTGATCGCATTGTCCGCCCGGCAGAACGGTCGCATTTCCGTGGCCTGTCACCGAGGACTGCGCCGGCGAAAACCACCTCGACACCGACAGTTCGTACCGAGGACTTCGGTGGCTCATCAACACGAGACATCATGCCGATTGCCAACCGGATCGAGCCAGCGACGTGTACGTCTCCGGGATCAGCCGTGTCACTCGGGCGAGTTCGTCGGCCGAGAGCCGCGCGCTGACAGAGGACTCGGACAACGTCGAGGCGACCTGCGACGCAAGGTCCGTTTTGAGACCGCTCAGTCCGAGACCGGGGCACAGATCGCCGATCCCCGGCAACTCGGGTGTGACGGGCGAGGCCCCCAACATGAGGCCGCCGTGCTGAAGGATCGCTCCGCGCCGACGGCGTTGCGCACTGCCCAGCACCTTGTGGCCGAGCAGCACCAAGTCGTGTTCGTCCTCACGAATGAAGCAGAGCAGCGGCTCAGTCTTTCGGTGAACTGTCGAGCCTCGCTGCCGGATTGCGATCCCCCGCCGTTCGAGCACCGCGATGAATGCCGTGTGAACGAGATCGTACAACTCCATCGGACGCTCGATCAGCCGCTGCGATGCGGGCAAGGCCAGACTGTACGTGAGTTCACGATCGTGAATGAGCGTGCCGCCACCCGAGAGCCGTCGCACGGCAGGCAAGTTCGCGAACCGAGGCTCCGCGAGAAAGTCGGCCTCGTGCTGGAAGTAGCCCAGCGACGCGGTCGGCTCGCACCAGCGATAGAGTCGCAACGTGGCGATGCCCGGCGCGAGGGCCGATTCGAGCAGCACCTCATCAACCGCCATGTTCCACGCGCCCGACTGCGGTTCGTCGTCGATGAGGATTCGCAAATGAGGCAGCTTCGTCATCAAGCACTTCTCAAGCGGAGATTCGAACGACTGCCATGCAGGCCAGTCACAACACAAGTCGCGGGAGGTGATTTCGGGGAAGGCAGTAAGAGAATTAGGGAGCCCCGCCAGACGCATCGTCACGTCGGCAGGGCCAATGCCTTGTTCAATCTGGGGTATTGGGTGCCACGGTCACGTTGGCTTCCCAACTTAGGGGCTGTGCATTTATTACGTCCGAGTTTGCAAAGTAGGGTGCGTGGAGTCTTCGGAACGCACCATCGCGGGAACAGTGATTCTCCTGCCGGTGCGTTCCGAAGACTCCAAGCACCCTACGGTGACGCCACTCTCGGAAGTAGAAAATGCACCGCCCCTTAGTGCGTCTGTGCCGCGCCTTACCGCCACCCCATCGACGGGCGGGCGGTCGTTGCTTTGCTTCCCTGTACGGGCACATCAATGGCGTCGGTACTCGACGCTGCGCGGTGAGGCACAG
Source organism: Schlesneria sp. (assembly GCA_043738825.1). Lineage (GTDB taxonomy): Bacteria > Planctomycetota > Planctomycetia > Planctomycetales > Planctomycetaceae > Schlesneria. The sequence continues at coordinate 5,375 of JAYUFF010000984.1, read as the reverse complement.
CACATTCTCCCAGCCATCCTCCGCCGACGGGCCGGGCAGAGTCAGCCTCGGGTCGAGCCACTGTCGAAGATCCGGAGGCGGTCGGCGACTGGCTGACCGAGGATTTCTGAGGACCGGCCGGGAGCGGAATGAGCATGAAGCTTTGTCGGTCCTGTTCGAGCGTTGACTCACTCTCGCCCCTCACCCCCGGCCCCACACCCCGGAGGGGCGAGGGGAGAAAGAGAGAAGAAAGCCGATCGCGGTCACTGCTCGATCTGTTGCAGGGCATAGAGAATTGCGGACTGCAACTCGGCTTGAGACGTTTCATCGGCGAGGCGGTGCAGGCTGGCGGCGGCATTCTTCGCGAACGGGCCGATCTCACCGAGGGCGTACACCGCGCCGGTCTGAACTTTGACGACCGGGTCGCGCGCCGCCTTCGCCAGCGCCGTGACCGCTTCTGGCGATTCCGGGGCCAACTCGGCGAGCGAATACGTGGCGAGCCAGCGCACGTTCTCGTCCTTGTCGGTCAGGCAACCGAGCAGCGTCTCCAACGAGCGATACGACCACTGTTCGTAACGGATGAGGACTTCGGCCGCGTGGAGCCGGACGTAGCCATCGCGATCATCAAGACTGTCCGCGAGCGCGGTGAGAGCATCGCCCGCCCGTGGTCCCATCTCGGCGAGTGTCGCGGCGGCGAACGATCGCAGTCCGGGGTCTTTCGATTTCAAGCCGTCAACCACGGTCTGAACGACTTCGGGCGTTGGTTGCTGCATCCGCGCGAGGGCGAGCGCGGCGTGCGTTCTGACGAATCCGTCCTTGTGATTGAGCAGTTGCTCCAACGCGGGGGCCGCTGCCGCAGCATCCGTTCCCATCCGGCCGATGCGATGCAGACCACGCTTGAGGACTTCCACATCGCTCGTGTTGAGCGCAAGAACCTGTTCGCGTAAATCGCCCCTGGCTTCGGGACACAGACTCAGCAGTGCCACCGCACTCGATTTGGCTGCGGCCGCTACGGCCGGACTAGCCGGCGCGGGTTCCTTCAGCGTGTTCTCCAACTCCCACTGAACCTGTTCGGCGCTGCGAATGATCTTCTTCGTGCCGGTCGATGCGATGGCTTTCGCTTGATCCAACTCCGCTTTCGCCGCTTGTGTGGCTTGCTTGATCTCGGCTTTGGCGCGAGACTTCTCGCTGGCCATTGCCCATTCGGGGAGATCGGCCAAGTCGGCGACATCGTCTTCGACTTTGTGTGCGGCCTCACGAACACGCGACGCATGCTCGATGGCCGACGATTGTCCGGCATCCCGCTTCTGAGCACCGTGAGCCGATGTCTGAGCGATCTCGGATTCAGGCTCATGCTCGGCAAACGGGTCGTTCGCCGCAGCCGTCTTGCGGGCCGCCTCGGACTTGCCCTCAAACTTCTTGGACGCAATTGCCCCCTTCGATTCGAGAGCTTCGAGTTCTTCGGTGAGGAACGGATCGAGTGGCTCTTTTGTTTTCTTGACCGTCTTGGCGGCAGCGGTCTCCTTGGCCGAGGCCACTTCCGTGCGAGACGAATCGTTCGACGAAATCTTGGGCTTGGTTGGCGACTTCTTGGCCAACTGCGAATCGCTCGACTTGCCCTTGGCGTCCTTCGACGACTTCCCGGTGGGCGACTTCTTCGCCGTCGCGGTCTTCGGCCTCTTCTTGCCATCAACCTCAACCAGCTTCTGGTCGTCCTTGCCTCGCCCCGTGAAGCGACTCAGCCAACCCGATTGCTGAGCGCAGCCGCTCAATTGAATGGCCATCGCCGCAACCAGCATCCATCCGCACGACCGATACCATTTGTTCATGACACGACCTTGTGTTCTTCCGCAACTCGGCCGATCGCGTTCCGGGTTCGTTCCCGAAGTGGCACTTCTCGCGATGAGCAACCGAACTGGATTTCAACCCGATCCGACGTGGCTTCGGGTGCGAGCGCAGCGGGTGGCGCTCTGTCCAAAATATCGGTTGCAACGGTCATGCGAGTTCAACCTGCCATGCCGGAAACGTCGGTTGGTCTCGGAAATCTGCCCCATCGAGCAGACACGGGGCAGATTGGTTTGCGCAACCGTTAAGGTTTGACATCCAGTCCAATTCGGAGCGTCCTCGTTCGAGGCGAGCGGAGCATTCAAAGGCACCCGTAGGTTCGCCATGACTTCATGGTTTTCTTTTTGCCGCTCGCCAAGCACCAGCATCGTGTCCACGTTTGTTCGTCCACCGGCGGAGATTGCCGATCGACAACGAACACGACAAAAAAACACCCCGGCTGTGGCGAGGCAACCGAGGTGTCGGCAGGGCAATCGCCTTTTTCAAAGTAGGGTGGGACGGGTCTTCGACGGCCCACCCTTTCGACCTGTTTTTGGTGGGCCATCGAAGACTCGTCCCGCCCTACGTCTTGCCCAGCTTCAAAAGGGCATTGGCCCGGAAGTGCCGGGTGAGTGGCTGGTGATCGCGGGACTACAGAATTCCGGACGACTTCACGTTGATCCCCTTGAGCATCATCTTCAACTCTTCGACGTTCGGGCTGATCTCGAAGGCTTCGGCGCGGCTGACGAACTCGCGCGTGATGAAGTCGTACAGGCTGTCGTTGAACTGCTGCATCCCGTCCGCCTTGCCGATACGCATGGCGGCCGGCAGCTTTTCGTCCATGTGTTCGAGGATCAGTTTTCGGACCGTGCCGTTGAAGAGCATGATCTCGCAGATGGGGACTCGCTTGGGAGTGTCCTTGATCGTGGGGAGCAGCTTCTGCGCGACGATGGCCTTCATGTTGAAGCCCATCGACGACCGCAGTGCGTTGTGCATGCTCTGCGGGAAGAGGTCGAGAATACGTCCGATCGTCGAGGGGGCCGATGAGGCGTGGATCGTGCCGTACACGAGGTGCCCGGTTTCGGCGGCGTGCATGGCCGTCTCGAACGTGTCTTTGTCGCGCAACTCACCCACGAGCATGATGTCGGGGTCTTGACGCACGGCATGCTTCATCGCGGTGTGGAAGTCGCACACGTCGCAACCGATCTCGCGCTGATTGAGCAGACTTTTGTCGGCCTGATACACGAACTCGACCGGGTCTTCAATGGTCAGGATGTGCTTGCCGTAGTTGTGGTTGATCCAGTCGAGCATCGACGCAATCGTCGTCGACTTGCCGGAACCCGTCACGCCCGCCAGCAGCACCATCCCCTGATCGTACTTGCACAGGTCTTCCATGATCGGCGGCAGGTACAAGCCCGCGAAATTGGGAATCGACCGCTCGACCTTTCGAGAGACCATGCCCATCTTGCCGGTTTGGATGAACATGTTGACGCGGAAGCGCCAATTCTCGCCCTTGTGTTCCACCACGTGCGCGTAGTCGGCCCCGCCGGTGGTGAAGAAGATTTCGACGTTGCGTTCGTCCATCAGCGGCATGCACCACTCTTTCATCAGCTCCTCGGTGATGGGCGGCATGTCGAGTGGCTTCAGTGCCCCTTTCACGCGCAGGATGGCGGGCTTGCCGACCTGGAGATGCAAGTCGGAGGCGTTGATGTCGATCATCGCGCGGAAGAGCTTGTTGACCGGGAGATCCTTGGTGATGGAAACTCCCAAACGAATCTGAGACTTCGCCACGGAGGCCGGCGGAGCAGCGGATCCACTCATGTTTCACCTCAATACTAATTGCGGAAAGAAATGGACAATCATCTCGACGAAATGAAGTGAGATGAACGGGCGAGATGATACCGACGGCTTCGCCCGGTTTGCCAGAGTCGGATGAAGGTTGAGGGTCGAAGGTTGAGGGTTGAGGGTCAGAAAAGGCGCAGACCTCCGTCCCCTCGGCCTTCAACCTTCAACCTTCAACCGTGCCTCGTTAGACTCTGCCCATGACTCTGGAACTCGTCATTTTGTGTGTGGCCGCCGGGCTGGCCGGGGCCGTGAACTCCGTGGCGGGCGGTGGAACGCTGCTCACGTTTCCAGCTCTCGTTTGGACACTCGGAACGTCCGTGGGCGCGAATGCGACCAGCACGACGATTCTCTTCCCCGGCTCGATCGCTGCCGCATGGGGCTATCGCCGAGAACTGGAAGGCCAGGGACGCTGGATCGCTCCCTTGTTGATTCCCTCCCTCATCGGAGGATTCATCGGCTCGTGGCTCGTCGTGAGTCAGTCTGAGAAAGTCTTTGAACTCTTGGTTCCCTGGCTCATCCTGATTGCGACGACTTTGTTTTTACTTCAACCGGTCATCACGAAATGGACTGGAATCGGTAAGCCACACGAGCAACCAACGACGGCGACCGTCGTCGGCATCATCTGTTTTCAATTCCTCGTCGCGCTGTATGGCGGTTACTTCGGTGCGGGGATCGGGATTCTGATGCTCAGTTCTCTCTCGCTCATGGGAGTCGGCGACATCCATCGGATGAACGCCTTGAAGAGCCTGCTGGCATCTGGCATCAACGGCATGTCGGTCGTGGTGTTCGCGTGGTACGGAAAAATCAATTGGGCTTACAGCGCTCCAATGATTCTGGCGGCCATCGTCGGAGGATTCGCCGGGGCGAGCGTGGCTCGACGGCTCGACAAGAACGTCGTGCGGTACACGGTCGTGACGATCGGGCTGCTGCTATCGACGTACTACTTTCTGAAGCTGTTCGTCTCAGTGTGAGGGGCCGAACAGAATGTCTGCCGAGAAAGCCGAAGGACTGATTCTGCGCGTGACCGACTTCAGCGAGACCAGCCGCATCGTCGTGCTGTTCACGCGCGAGTTCGGCAAGATTTCGGCGCTGGCCAAGGGGGGGCGCAGGCTCAAGGGGCCGTTTGAATCCGCTCTTGACCTGCTCGCGACGTGTCAGATAGTGTTCCTCCGCAAGAACACATCTGGCTTGGACCTCCTCACCGAAGCCAAACTTGTCACACGCTTTCGCCCTCACGAGAGGGACTTGACCTGTCTTTATGCCGGCTACTACGTGGCCGAATTGTTGTTGGGATTGACCGAAGATTACGACCCGCATCTCGAACTGTACTCGGCCGCGCAGGAAGCCCTCGAATCTTTCGCGGCGAGTGAAACGGCGCGGCTGGGTGTGTTGAGGTTTGAATTGATGGTGCTCCGAGAAATCGGACAGCTTCCCGACTTTGATGCGTGTGTCGCCTGCGGCACTCGGCTGACGGAAGGACGGACGTTTGGCTATTACGTCGCGCAGGGAGGCCTGATCTGCCCGGAGTGCCAGCTCGAGGAACACAGTCAACTGATCACGATCCATGCCGGAGCCGCCGCCGCCCTGCGGTTGCTGGCCGGTGACAACGAACAAACCTGGCGACGACTGACACTGTCGCCGCAACAGTTCAAGGAAATGAAGCAAGTCACAACGACCGCCATTTCGTCCATCCTGGGCAAGCGGCCGAAGATGTTGAAGTACCTGAG
>JAYUFF010000983.1:0-3491 GCA_043738825.1 Schlesneria sp. | reverse complement strand
CACCCCGGCTGGCTCACCCTCTGGCGCGGCCTCGACAAACTCCTCCTCGCCATCAGAGGATTCGTCGCAATGAACCAAAGATGTGGGTAAGTTCAAGGCTTGCTTCAAGCCGGGGGCCGCAGGCCCAAGAAACATTGGAGTGACGTTCGATGGAGTTCAACGCTGTTCTTTCATTGACGCTCGGCTTGAAGTTTCTTGTGCTACGCACCCAGTTTGAAGCAAGCTGGGCCACCCCGCGGTGAGATTTGTCCGCCCATCCAGTTCAAGCTCCTGCCTCGAAGACTTCCAAGCTGAGCAATTTTTTTCCTGAAGCTGACTTGCCAAACTCGTCAGGCAAATATAATATCACCATCTTAGTAGTTGTTATTATTCAAGCCGCAGAACCGGTGCAGACGATGAAGCTGTCACGCAAATCAGACTATGCCCTGCGTGCCTTGATGACACTTGTCGAGCGGTTCGGACAGGGGCCGGTGTCGATTCGTGAGTTGGCTGAGATCAACGATGTCCCTCGCCGGTTCTTGGAGCACATCATGTTGGAGATGAAAGCGAAGGGCTGGGTCAACAGCATCGCCGGACGGATCGGTGGGTTTGAGTTGGCCAAGCGGCCGGAAGAGATTTCGATGGGGCAGATCGTTCGGCATTTCGACGGTCTGCTGGCTCCGATTGGATGTGTGTCCGTGTCGAATTACGAAAAGTGCAGCCAAGAAATGACTTGCCGCTTCCGGCGCGTGTTGCTTGAGATTCGGAACTACACCTCCCGACTCATGGATGAAGCGAACTTGGCGGAAGTATTTGGGAGTGCTCCCGTGACTCAGAGCGAAGTTTTTTCAGCGAGTTTCATCGGTGGCGACGGCATCTAGTGCCTTGTCATCTCTCCGTTTTGGGGTTGCTTGCCGATCGAGAATCTCAGTCATGGAATGACTGAGCTACGTAGTCCGGTCATTCCATGACCGGAATTCTGACGCGCTACCAACCCCAATTCTGAGCATTGACGAAGCGCTAGGCTTTGTTTTGAGATTCGGTTTGTGGCTCGACACGGAGTGTTGAGCCACACTGAACATCCGCTTCAAAACAAAGCCTATTTTTCTCGGCACATAAATATCACCTATTTAGTGGATGATTTCATGGCAGCGTTCAGATCGGCTTCTCTCTTGTTCCTTGCGGCATTGATTCTGTTCACGGCGATGGTTCCCGGCTGCAACTCGGGGGCGGGTGGCGGCCAGGCGGGCGAGACCGTTGAGTTGCTGAACGCTTCATACGATCCGACCCGTGAATTGTGGAAGGGGCTGAATGAGGCATTCGCCTCGCAATACCAACAGGAGACGGGAAAGACCGTCACGATCAAGCAGTCGCATGGCGCGTCGGCGAGTCAGGCCCGGGCCATCATTGACGGGTTGGAGGCCGATGTGGCGACGCTCTCGATCTGGTCGGATACCGACGCCCTCCGCAAGCAAGGGATGTTGAATGACCAGTGGGAGGAAGGGCTTCCCAATCGGTCGTTGCCGTACACGTCAACGGTCGTCTTCGTGGTGCGAAAGGGGAATCCCAAGGGGGTCAAAGATTGGTCAGACCTGTCCCAGACGAACGTGGTCGTGATTACTCCCAATCCGAAGACTTCGGGCAACGGGCGTCTCAGTTTTCTGGCCGCGTGGGGCAGCGTGATCTTGGGAGGCGGGACCGAGGAACAGGCGCGCGAGTTCGTGACGAAGCTCTACCGAAACGTACCCGTACTCGACACGGGGGCACGCGGATCAACGGCCACCTTCGCCATGAAGGGGATCGGCGACGTGCATCTCACGATGGAGAGCGAAGCGTACCTCGAAGTCAAGGAGTCGAAGGGCGAGTTGGAAGTCGTCTACCCGCCGCTCAGCATCTTGCACGAGCCGCACATCACCGTCGTGGACAAGGTCGTTGATCGAAAGCAGACCCGCGCGGCGGCAGAGGCTTACTTGAAGTTCCTCTACACGCCGAAAGGTCAGGAGATCATCGCCAAGAACTACTACCGACCGACGGATCCGACCGTGGCGGCCAAGTACGCCAGCCAGTTCCCTCAACTCAAGTTGTTCGCGATCACCGAGTTGGTCTCGAACTGGGATGAGGCGCAGGGCAAGTTCTTCGCGGAAGGCTCGATCTTCGACGGCATCTATCGACCAGTCGATGTTCTAAACAAGAAGTAGCGGCCAGCGAGTCACGACTCCGAATCCTCCCCCGCCCGTTTGTCCATCGCCTTCAAAAGGAGACCTGCATCATGTTGCGTTGCTGTTGACGATGCCCCCCGCATCTGAGGAGGCGTGTGCGATGGATCGCCACGTCTGCCGTGCTCGACCAGCACACCACCGCCTTTCCATTCGTTACCTGTTTCAGTCCACAAGGGGAATCGTCATGAAGAAGATCAAGTTTGGATCAAGTCACTCACGAACGTCGGTACGCCGACGTTCCGTTCTCACCAGCCGCGCTGGCTTCACGCTGATCGAGCTGCTCGTCGTGATTGCGATTATCGCCGTACTGGTCGCGTTGCTGTTGCCCGCCGTGCAACAAGCTCGCGAAGCGGCGCGCCGCACTCAGTGCAAGAACAACCTCAAGCAGCTTGGCATTTCGTTGCACAGTTTCCACGACACGTTCCGGCATCTGGCGACCAGCAATCGGCCGCCCGGAACAGGCAGCAAGCGACTCTCGGGTTTGACGCGGTTGCTGCCGTACATCGAGCAGGCTCCGCTTTACAACAAGTACGATCAGACGAAGCAGTGGAGCGATCCCGTCAACATCCCCGTCACCTCCACGAGGATTTCGGTTTGGATGTGCCCCTCCAATCCCAGAAGCACTCAGTTGGACGGCGATCCGGATACGGCGACGACACCCTCGGGTTGGGCGGCCAACATGGTTGCGCCCTCGGATTACGCCGCCAGCAAAGGCGTGAACGCGGCCGTCTTGGCCTATGTGCCCGGACTGAGCGGCTTGTTCAGCGATCCAACGACTTTAGGCTCGTCGTCTCACCAGTACTATCCGGGGCTGCTCGTCCAGAATGAGGATGCGAAACTGGCCGATTGCACCGATGGGCTGTCCAACACCATCGCGTATGTCGAGTCGGCCGGGCGGCCGGCGGTCATTGTCAGAGGGAACAAGCAAATCGGCAGCACCGCCGGATCGCCGATTTCGCGAGTCAATGGTGGTGGCTGGTGCCGGCCGGCCAGCGATGTGTTGTCATCGGCTCAGCAGGCGGACGGTTTGGCGGTCGCTTCCAACCTGACCCCCACCGGAGGCGGTGCGACGGTCGTGACCATTACCGGCAATCCCGTCCCCATCAACGCGACGAACGGTGCTCAAGCGAACGCGACGTATCCCGACCCGGCGTACCTCGTTCAAGGCTCTGGTCAGGCGTTCTCGTTCCACGCGGGAGGCGCTCACTTTCTGTTCGGCGATGGCAGCGTGAGGTTCATCAGCGAAAACGTTGATTTCGCCACGTTCATTGCCGGACTGACACGCGGCGGTGG
>JAYUFF010000982.1:0-3494 GCA_043738825.1 Schlesneria sp. | reverse complement strand
CTGGCCTCAACGGCCGTGACTCACTTTGACGCTGGCAAGGCCGACTCGGCGGATGCCATTGACCGACAAAGTTCGCGCCCCGACTTCGGTGTCCTGTGCTATGCCGTCATCAGCATGGAGGACGGAGTCACGCACGGCGGCTCGAAGAAGAACCTGCTCGGCGAGAAGCCCGATCCCGCGTTGGTCGAACTCCTCTCGAATGAGAAACAGGTGACGAAGGAGACTCCGCCGTGCTTCGTCTGGAGCACGCAAGAGGACAAAGCAGTCCCCGTGATGAACTCGTTGCAGTTCGTGATGGCCCTCGAAAAGGCGGGCATCGTGTACGACTTCCACGTCTACCAAAAAGGCCCGCACGGCATTGGCCTGAGCGAAGGCAAACATGGTGTCGCCGCGAACGATGTCCACCCGTGGGGCAAGGATCTGCTGTTCTGGTTGCGACAGAACGGCTGGGCAAAACCGTAGGCCGGTCGCTCCGCCGACCGGGCGCTCCCGCCGACGGAGCGGCGGGACGACGGTAGTCGGCTGACGCAGGCCAGATCACGCCGATATACTCGGCCCGTGACCGGAGGATGGGCACTCGTGTCCGTCCTCCCTCCTCAAGTTCTCCGAATCGAACGAGACCCACCATGAGCACATTGACCGAACGCGCGACCGTCACACCCGAAGAACTGCTGGAGATGAGCGACTCCAAGCAGTACGAACTCGTGGACGGCAATCTGGAGGAAAAGGAAGTGTCATACCTTTCAAGTTTGATCGGCGGTGAAGTGTTTCGTCGATTGAGCACCTACGGTTTGGAACACGGGTTGGGAACGGCGACTCCATCGGACGCGAGCTTCCAGTGTTTCGACGACGACGATCCGCTCAAGGTGCGTCGTCCGGACGTGGCCTTCATCGCGCGAGGCCGCCTGCCTGCCGATGAACTCGCACGCGGGCACGTGACGGTCGCGCCGGACCTCGCCGTCGAAGTCGTCTCGCCGAACGACTACGTCTATGAGTTGAACAAGAAGGTGCAGGAATACCTGCGAGCCGGAGTGCGACTCGTTTGGGTCATCGACCCCGAGAACCGAACGCTGCTCGTCCACCGGGCCGATCGAACGCTCGCCGAGTTCAAGCCGGATGACGAACTGACGGGCGAGGATGTCATCCCCGGATTCCGCTGCCACGTGCGTGACTTTTTCAAACCGCTCGACCTGCTGACGAAGCCGCCCGCCGCGTGAACGACAACCGTAGTCCCGCCGCTCCGTCGGCGGGACATGCGACGACGAGCGCCCCTGCCGTGCGCGTACGTCCTGTCTCTCAGTCCCGTCGGCGGAGCGACGGCACTACGGTACTTCTCCCGCGATCTTCAACGCCGACGGCCGCGTTTCGGTGGCCCCTGCGATTCTCGCCGTGATGTCTTTCGATCGTGCTGCGACTGAGATTCGCGCCGCAGCGACTCGCGTGTGGCCGCCGTTTCCTCGACGACCAGCCGCATCTCCAGCTTGCGTTCGGCGAGATCGACCTTGGCGACGACGACCTTCACGAAGTCGCCCAGCCGGTAGGTGCGGTTGCTGCGGCGACCCACCAGTGTGTGAGAGCGGTCGTCGTAGTCGTAGTGGTCGTCGCCCAGCGTGCTGATGTGAACGAGACCCTCGGCGGGGAGTTCGATCCCGGTGCAGAACAGCCCGAATTTCTCGACGCCCGTGATCGTGGCGTGCAGTTCCTCGCCAATGCGATCCGCGAGGTAGGTGAGCAACTTCAGCTTGATGAGTTCCCGCTCGGCATCCTGCGCGCGACGTTCCGTCATCGAACACCACAGGCCGAGTCGAACGATTTCGGCGGGGATGTTGCGCTGTGGAGCGTCTCCTTTGGTCCCCTCGCCCCTCGCCTGGGAGGGGAGAGGGTTAGGGTGAGGGGTCTTCTGCTTCTTCTTTGTTTTCGCTTTCTTCCCGTATCGCCCTTCATCGCCGACTCGCAGTTCCGCAGTTAGCTCGTTCCCACGCTCCGCGTGGGAACGCACGACGGGACGCTCTGCGTCATCGGTGTTGTCTCCCGCCGTATCCGAGTCGAGGCCGTCGTCACCGCTCGGCCCCCTCACCCTAACCCTCTCCCCCGACGACGGGGGCGAGGGGATGGCAGTCGCTGCGCGACGCGCGGAATTGTCGTGACCTTCAATCTCCACCCCGCTTCCCTCTTTCTGGATCACCTCATCCAGCAGCCGGTGAATCGTCAGGTCGGGATAGCGGCGGATCGGGCTGGTGAAATGGCAGTAGTTGTCCTCGGCGAGTGCGTAGTGGCCGATGTCATCGACGGGGCTGTACGTGGCCTGCTTCATGCTGCGGAGAATCGCGTAGCTGATGGCATACTCCTGCGGAGTCCCCTGCACGTCCTTGAGCAGTTTTTGGAGGTCGCCTCGCCCCGGCTGCGGCCGGACTTTGAATCCAAGCGATTTGGCGAACTCTCCCAACACGACCAGTTTCCGCTCATCGGGCGATGGATGAGCTCGACGCAGAAAGTGGAGTCCACAGTCAGACAGTTTCGTCGCCACCGCGATGTTGGCGGCCAGCATGAACTCCTCGATGATCTGGTGGCTTTCGTCGTGGCTCGCCCGATGCGCACCGGCCACCTTGCCGTCGCGAGTCATGTCGATCTTGACCTCGGGCAAATTCAGATCGAGTGCCCCGTGCTTGAATCGCCGCTTGCGCAGGATCATTGCCAGCGTGTGCATTCGTTGGAGGAGTTCGAGTACACGCGGCTCGACGGTGGGTTGAGGGGCAGAAGGAGGTTGAGGGTCGATAGTTGATGGTTGAGGGTATGAAATGGAACGTTCGACTTCTTCTCCAGTCCTTTCGCCCCTCGCCTTGGAGGGGAGAGGGTTAGGGTGAGGGGTTCTTCGTTCGTCGGTGGTATTGATCGGGTTGCCATCCGGTTCAGCAATGAGGGACACTTCTTCGTCGGGGCCGTCCTCACGGCTCGGCCCCCTCACCCTAACCCTCTCCCCCGAAGACGGGGGAGAGGGGACAAGAGTTGCGTCCAGACTCTCTTCCCCGTCCCTTAACTCCCCGCCCTTCATCTCTCCGACTTTCAACCCTCGACCCTCAACTTTCGACCCTGCGATGAGCGGCATCACTTGTTCATACGCGAACCGCTGCGCGACCTTGATCTTCGAGTTCGCGAACTCGGAGTGCAGCGGCACCCCTTCGGGGCTGAACGTGACGAAAGCCGACTTCGTGTACCTCACCCTGCCCCGCTGAAGGCTCGCCAGCGCGTTCGAGATCACCTCGGGGAGCATCGGCAGTACTTTGTCAGGCAGATAAACGCTGGTTCCCCGATTGTGAGCTTCGCGATCGAGCAGCGTGCCGGGCCGAACGAAGTGCGCCACGTCGGCGATGTGAACGCCGAGCCGCCAGTTGCCATCGTCCTCGCGCGTCAGCGAGATCGCGTCGTCGAAGTCCCGCGCATCGACGGGGTCGATCGTGATGATCAGGTCGTTGGTCAGGTCGAGGCGAGAGTGG
>JAYUFF010000981.1:0-9251 GCA_043738825.1 Schlesneria sp. | reverse complement strand
CGACAGACGGATTCGCCCCGTACAAGAAAGTGATTCCCGACACGTTCGGTTCGCGAGTTGATTTCAGCCAACTGATAAAGGTCTATGGCAAGGAAGGCATCGCAGAGCAGCGTCGGTACTCTCCGCCGATTGTGACCAAGACGGAGTACCAAGAGATAAGCGGTTCGCCGAAGTTCGACCGGGCTTCAACGTCGTTCGTCGAGCGGCAAAACTTGTCGATCAGAATGGGAGTACGACGGTTCACCAGACTGACGAACGGATTCAGCAAGAAATGGGCGAACCACGAAGCCGCTCTGGCGCTGTGGTTCGCCTACTACAACTATGCCAGAAAGCACATGACGCTGAAGGAAACGCCCGCGATGGCCAGCGGACTGGCCGATCACGTCTGGACGATCCGAGAACTGATCGAAGAGTCGGCCAAGCACTGATGAAACGAGCGAGGGGCCGGTAGAATCGGCCCCTCAGATTTCTGACCCACGCTGCGTACCCACTACCGAAGCATGCTCCTCAGGCACCGAACTTTGGTGACCACTGGATCGACTGGACCTTTTGCAGGAGGCTCCGCGCCGAAGCAAAAGCCAGTCTGGAGACCGATTCCCGATGACAGAGATCCCGTGACGCCTGTTGCCGATGAATGTTGATTGTCAGACACCGTTCCTTTTTCCGGAGCCAGCAAAATGAATCGCAAGAATTGGCTGCATCACTGTTGTTTTTCATTGGTGTTCGCAGCGAGTTGGCCAGTGCTCCTCGCGCGGGCTGACGAACCGAGATCGACATCGGCGACATCCGATTCCGATACCAAAGGGTCCATCACGAAAGAGCGAGTGGAACGTGAGATTCCGACTCATCGAACGATCTACTTTGCGAAACATGCCGCCGTTCGCGATCTGGTCTTTCTGCTCGGGCAGCACTTCGATGGAGAGGCGGGAGTCAAACTCGTGGCCGAACCGAACTCGAACCTGTTGTCAATTCGAGCGGCCTCACCCGCCGTACTTGAAGAGGTCTTGAAGACGCTCGCCCAGATCGACCGGCCGCTGCGTCAGATCGCGTTTCAAGTTCTCGTCGTCGAATTCAATGCGAAGAAGAGCGACGGGACTGACGCCAGTCCCGTGAAGCCCGAATTCGACACGGACGAACTGACCGGTTCGGCCGAGGATGTCCTGGAAAAACTAGGAGCATGGACCACGGCCGGGCATGTCGCGGTCGTCAGGAAGTATCAGTTGACGACTCATGAGAGTCAGATGGCCCAACTCTTACTGGGCGAAACGAAGCCGATTGTCTCCGGCTTCACAACCAACCGTGCGACCGGTCTTTCGACACCAACGCTGATGAGGCAAGACGTGGGAACGCAGATCATGCTGAAGCCTCGGATTTCAGAGGCGGGCGAGATTGTGGCGGAGTTGAGCATCCAAGATACGCGGCTGGAACCACCGGAACATGGGATCGAACTTGCCAAGGGGGCGAACGATCCGATCATCTCGCGCGGGACCGTGATTTCGCGGCTGAATTCATCGCTGACGATTGCCGACGGCAAATCGAGCGTCGCGACCGGTTGGCAGGTCGAGTCGAAATCGAATCACGTCCCCGGTGTTGCCGTCATCTCGGCGCGGATCGTCGATCCAAACAAACCTCGTCGCGTTGAAGCGAGCGAACCGACGAGAGCGGCTGTTCCTGCGACTCCTTCCGAGGCACTCCCACGCGCGACGGCCGAGCCGCGCGGTGTCGGGGTACCACCGGGAAACGCTCCGGCACCACCAGATGGATTTCGTCTCGGCCGATTCGGCACCGCATCCATCAGCCTGGCTTCTGCACTGCGGGACGAGGCGTTTGCCATGCGCCTGAATCTGACGGACGAACAGAAGAAGAAGCTCGATCAACTACGAATGGACCTGTTCGCCGCAATGCGGAGCGGGACCGCTCGCGAGGAGATGCCGAGGATCGTGAAAGAGTTCGAGGAGAACGCCGTCAAAGTTCTGAACGAGGAGCAAAAGAAGATCTGGGAAGAACGACAAGCTGAACTGATGAAGGCGGCGAAAGAACGTGAAAAAGAACGTGAAGGGGCAAAAGAGGCTCTCGGCGAAAGCCGCCTACGCTGAGGGTCAGTTATTTCCTGCCGGTCGCCTAAAGTCGGACGGGCAAGAGTGCCCATCCCACCAATCGCAGACCCGACCCCTGGCGATAATTCTGATCGGGCATAATCTGACGCATAGAGTTTGCAGGTTATCCCTGCCAGTGAGATTGTAAGGTTTTTTCAGATCGGCCTTACAAATACGAAACCGTCCGCAGTCAAGTCCCCTTCGCCCCCGCTCCGATAGCAACAATGGGGTCTTGATCGAGTCGACTGGAGTTGCCGTCGTCCGCATTGATCGATTTCGTGCCAAAACTCGGATGAGGCAGAAACCGTTGTCAACGATCCTTTGGCAATGATCATCTCGCAAATGGATGTGCGTCATGGAACTAACAGGGATGTCTGTGTGGGATTGCGTGCTGGGTCAACTCGCGGCTTGGAGCCGCCATCTGGTCGCGCTGGGAGCTCTGGCCGCCGTTGCTGTGACAGCTCTCCCGTGCGAAGCGGCGGGCGATCCGTTTGAGGAACTGCGACAGCGAATCGATCAACTCGAACGCGACAATCGCCAGTTGCAGACAGCTCTCGGGCCGCGCGGTTCTTCCTCGCCGGATTCGATCCTGTCTGAGGTGCCACCCGCTCCCGTGGATGAAATCGCACTCCATCAGGACGGTCAGCCTGGCCATGCGGAAGAGTCCGAGGATGAGCGGCGGATTGGCAGCATTGTCGAGAAGTATCTCCGCCGCAGGCCGCGCGAAGCGAATCCCGTCGATGACTCGCAGGAACAGAGAATCTCGGCGATCCAGAACAATGTGGCAGGGGTACTGGATCGACTCAACAAGAAGACGTTGCCTTCGGTGGCTGTCAGCGGTGTGTTCCAGGCCGATACCGGCTTCTTCAATCAGAATGCCAACAGTCTGACTGATTATGGCCACCTTCAGAATGGAGCGGACTTCCGCCGAGCACGTCTCGGAGCCAAGGGAAGCCTGACCGAGACGACGAACTACTTCATGCAGATGGACTTCGCCTTTTTCGGGCGACCGACGTTCACCGACTTGTGGGTCGAACAGAAAGAGGTGCCGATCCTGGGCACCGTTCGGATCGGTCAATGGAAGCAACCGTTCAGCCTCGAAGTCGTCAGCAGCTTCCGCTACACGACGTTCATGGAACGGTCGCTCTTGTTTCAGTCGTTCGATCCGTTCCGGCATCTGGGCATTGGCTTCTATGACAATGCCGACGACCTGTCGGCCACTTGGGCGGCGTCGGTCTTTACCACGGGTCAGGACCAGTTCGGCGGATCGATCGCCAACAACGGTGGCATCGGAACGGCAGAACGTATCACGTGGTTGCCTTATTGGAATGAAGCCACGAAGGGAACTGAATACCTGCACCTTGGCGTCGGACACTTCTTCAACTCTCCCGCCAACAATACGACGACATTCAAGACGATCCCCGAGCTGTACATTGGATCACAAGCGGGAGTTACTCCCACTGGAACGAGCGGGCAGGCAAACCCCGGCAATTTCAATGGAACGCCACCCTTTGTGAACACCGGTACTCTGAAGACCATTTCCCAATACAACGTCCTAGGAACGGAATTGCTGTGGGTGCAGGGGCCGCTCTCCGTTCAATCGGAAGGGCAGGTCAACTTCGTCAATCAAACGGGTGGCAATGCGACCGCCGTCCTGCCGGGAGCGTACGCGCAGGTGGGATACTTCCTGACGGGCGAACATCGGCCCTATGATCGCAAAGCCGGGGCGATTGACCGTGTGATCCCCTTTCGCAATTTCGGACCTTGGTCATGTGACTGCGAACATTCCGGCTGGGGCGCGTGGGAAATTGCCGGCCGTTGGTCGTATCTCGATCTCAACGACCACAACATCCAAGGGGGGGCGATCACGGACTACACCGCCGGTGTGAACTGGTACGTGAACCCGTATTGGAAGATCGTCTTCAACTATATTCACTCGGATGCCAACGCGCCGCAGCAAGTCAACGGGGCCGGTGTTTTTGTGGGAGGAACACCGGGAGGGCCGCTCTTGCGAAGCTCGACGGACATGATTGCGCTGCGAACTCAAATGGACTTCTAACGCGATGCTCCACGCGGTCGAAATTGAGAGATTCGCCGCAGAAGCACACTCACCCGAAGCGTAAGCGAGGGAGTGCGTTCCGCCCCTCGCTTACGCTTCGGGTGAGTGTCAACATCGGTCGCGAACAGTTGACGCTTCGACCGTCGTGCGTTGTGGCAGATAGTTCCGTCGGCGAGAATCCGTCACACAATTGGCGATCTCTCTGCGAGGCACGGATTCGGATGAACGACGATGAACGACGAACGGACCTGGATGGGCCTGCCGATCAATTTGGGGTGACTCATGATGCGGTCACGGTCTTCGACCTGAGTGACCGCACGCAGATTGAGTTGACTGGTGCGGATCGGGCCAAGTTTCTGCACGGCTTCTGCACGAACGACATCAAACGCCTGACGCCGGGTCAGGGCTGCGAAGCCTTCCTGACGAACATCAAGGGCCGGGTCGTCGGCCACATCTTCGTTTTCGCGACCGAGACTTCGCTGTGGCTCGACACGGTGAGCGGGCAGGGCGAGGCAATCATCTCGCACCTCGACCGCTATCTGATTCGCGAGGACGTGCAGTTCGTCAGTCACTCTGGCCGGGGCGAACTGTTCGTCACCGGCCCGCACGCGGCGCAGTTGCTGATGCTCGACGAGAGCCTGCCGCCGTATGGCCGCATCGCGCGCGAGTCGTTTGGTCAGCCGTTCGACATCCGCCGAGTCGATTTTTTCGGTGCGCCGGGCTTTCTGATCTCGCTGCCGCTCGCGGCGCTCGAAGCGATGAGATCGAGCCTGCTCGCGGTGGGCTGCGTGGCTGGAGCGAGTGAACTGTTCGAGTCACTCCGCATCGCCGCCGGGTTTCCTCGGTACGGAATCGACATCACCGACGAGAACCTCGCGCAGGAGGCGGCTCGCACGCCGCAGTGCATCTCGTTCACCAAGGGCTGCTATCTCGGACAGGAACCGATCGCGCGGCTCGACGCGATGGGCCACACGAACCGCGAACTGCGTCGCCTCCACTTCACCCCCGG
Source organism: Schlesneria sp. (assembly GCA_043738825.1). Classification (GTDB taxonomy): domain Bacteria; phylum Planctomycetota; class Planctomycetia; order Planctomycetales; family Planctomycetaceae; genus Schlesneria. The sequence goes on along the minus strand of JAYUFF010000981.1, from coordinate 4,087 downwards.
CACCCGGCCGCATCCCGGTATGAAGCTGCTCGCCGCCGAGACCACTGACGAAGCGGGAGTCCTCACGTCGGTGGCCCCTCTGCTTACGGCGACCGGAGAAACTCCGGCCCTCGGCTACCTCAAGACAAAGTTCGGCAAACCGGGCACGCGCGTCCGAGCCGTTGCCACCGGCGAGACCTTCGCAGACCCAGCCACAGCACCCGTCGGCACTGTTCAGTAAGGCGAGCGGCAGAAGTTGTCATACCGCAAATCGAAGCCTGACGCGCAAGCGAAGGATCCGTTGCCGAGCGTCCTTCGCTCGCGCGTCAGGCTTCAATCGGTCAGATTCGCTTCATCATCCGACGGACATTGCCGCTCATCGCAATGCGGGTGAGATCAGCCCTGCTTCCGGACTGCTGGCCGTGGCATACAGCTTGCGCGGAATGCGTCCGGCGCGGGCGGCCAGATGGCCCGAGCGGCAGGCCAGCTTCATCGCCTCCGCCATCACAGCCGGATCGCTCGCCGAGGCGATCGCCGTATTGAGCAGCACGCCGTCGCAACCGAGTTCCATCGCAAACGCCACGTCGCTCGCCGTCCCCACTCCCGCATCGACGATCACCGGATAACCGGGATCGTTCTCCTTGAGATACTCCAGACAGATGCGAATGTTGTTCGGGTTAAGAATCCCCTGCCCGCTGCCGATCGGACTGCCAGCCGGCATGACTGATGTGGCACCGGCCTCTTTCAAACGACGAGCCGTGATCGGATCGTCGGTCGTGTAGCAGAGGACTTCAAAACCGTCGGCCACCAGTTCGCGAGTCGCTTCGAGCGTCGCGACCGGATCGGGCAACAGCGTCTTCTTGTCGCCGAGCACTTCCAACTTGATCCAACTCGCGCCGGGATTGTTCAGCCCCGAGAGAATCTCGCGTCCGAGCCGTGCGGTGCGAACGGCCTCGTCGGCGGTGAAGCATCCGGCCGTGTTGGGCAGGATCGTGTAACGGTCGAGGTCGATGAAGTCGAGGATGTTGCGACCGCTCGCATCGACCAGCCGCTCGCGCCGGACGGCCACCGTGATGACATCGGCCCCGCTGACCTCCAGGCACTCACGCATCAACTCGAAGGTCGCGTACTTGCCGGTCCCCACAATCAGACGCGACCGCAAACGGTGCGACCCCAACACCAGCGACGATTCATTGGCCAACGACATGGAACCGAATCAACCTCCCCCCACAAGCGTCACCACTTCGACTCGGTCACCGTCCAACAAGACCGTTGTCTGATGATCGGCACGCGGGACAACTCGACGATTCAACTCAACGGCCAGGAACTTCGACGGCAGCCCGAGTTCTTCGAGCAATCCCGTGACGCTCGTTCCCGGTGGAACAGTTCGCTCCCGGTCGTTCACAATGATGCGTGCAGGCGTCTGATCCATGAGAGCCATCGTAAAACAGGAAACCCGGCATCGTCCGATGCCGGGTCAGTGAAGAGGGCCAGACTCTCGAAGCGATTCGCCTACCAAGCGCCATCGACATTCTCGGCGCTCGCGCCCATCGACTTCATGGCCCCGTTGCGGGTTGAGATCGCTTTGAACAACGTTCCGTCGATTTTCTTCGACACGTTGTGAGTCGAGCCATCCGCCAGCGCGAAGACACAAATTTCATTGTGGTTGCTGCCAAAACTGAAGAACTGCAGGGTGATGCCGGTGCTGGGCTGAACCTGCCAGTACGTGTCCCACAGATCGGGGTGAGCGGCATCGTCCCACACCCTCACGCAACAACTGTAGGCATCGCCCCAATAACCGAAGAGCGAATCCCCCACCATGATCGTGTTGGAGTGACCGTCCGTCACATCGCCCATCCGGACGGCGCTGTTCCGATACAACATGCCGTTCTCGACCATCGGTGCCGGGGCCGTGCCGTTCGGGTCATAGGCCCCCATGCTGCCACGATACGTTGCATACTGCCATCCATTCGGTCGATTCGATGGCAGCGCGACAGCACTGGGGCAAATGTACGAGGCGATTTTGTTGTTGATCAGTGGCTCGTTCACCGTACCGATCTTGGGGATTCGGTAGTCGATGTCCATGGGCTGTCCCATTTGAGACATGATGAAAGCCTGCCAACCCCACTCGGCTGGCATCAGCCATTGAGTGACTGTCGTGATAACCTTCTGCCGCATAATCACGGTATTGGTCGCCTGAAACGGTTCCGGCAACTGCTGCGGGATGCCCGGACCTGATCCTGGCGAGATGTAGCCCGGGGGGAAGCACCGAAAGGCACTCTCATAGTTGTGCAGCGCCAAGATGATGTTTTTCAGGTTGTTTTGACACTGCGCGCGGCGGCCGGCTTCGCGGGCTTGTTGCACGGCGGGCAACAACAGCGCGGCCAGCATGGCAATGATCGCAATGACCACGAGCAGTTCAATTAGGGTGAAACCGCGGCGGGCGGCCAATGACGAGTACGGCTTTGGATTTCGGGTCATCGCTCAACTCCTGTGTCTTCGGATCGGATGTCACGTGAGGCGTGGAACTCTCGGCGTCGAAATGCCCCGTTCTGTGGGGGCCGTCATTTCCGACCCATTCGCAGAGCAACCGTAGCAAATCGACAGAGCCATTTCAAACCCCGGTTCCCCCGCAGAGGTTCCGTTCGGCCGCGGAGCCGTCGGCCAGGAATGTCTGACCGCCCGACCTCAGAGCAAACGCCATCCCAGCGAGACACTCTTCACAAGCGTCTCATGCGCAACAAAAAACGACAGAGTCGTGATGACTCTGTCGCTCGAACATTTTGGTAACAAACTCCGCCGCTTCAACCAATGCCGACCACAACGGCCAACCCCTCAGCTATCCGACGAGACGGGCTCAGCGGCGGCAGGCTGCTCGACCACGGAAAGATTCGGCACGGAAATGCCGGTGATTTTCACGCGAGTGTACTTCTGCCGGTGACCGGTGTGCTTTCGTGAGGCGTTGCGGCGATAGTGCTTTTGGATCTCCAGCTTGATCCCCTTCATCACGGCCATCACCACCTCGCCCGTGACGGTCGCACCTTCGATCACGGGACGACCGAGCACACTGGCCCCGCCACCATTGGCGAGCAACACCTTGTCGAACGTCAGCGTTTGACCGTCCACAACGTCACTGCGCAAATCAACCGCCAGAATGTCGCCCTGGCGGACTTTGTACTGACGGCTACCATCTTCAAATACTGCGAACATGTTCGATCAGTCCTTGGACAACATTCTTTCAACCGTTCGGCAAACCATCCACAGTAACGCAATTCAACCACCACGGTTGGAGCCTTACTGGAGGGGCGGAAAGAATACTTGATCAGCCCTTCGATTTCGAGTCAGGTTGAGCCAGAATCTTGACCTCGGTCCCCGTTTCGTTGGTGCAGTGGAATTGGAGGTGTTCGGGACCGACCGCCGTCATCGCGTGAATGTTGATGGCCACATCGTAAACCTCCTCCAGGTGCGTGATGTCGCGTCGCTTGCGGTTGTTCAGGAATGAGGCCACTCGTTCGTGGACATCGACCGTGACGCGTGCCACCTCCTCACGGTTGGCATGAGTCATCAACAGCCGCATCACGTCGATGGCCATGCTTTCAGCCGTCTTGACCTGGCCGGTCCCCGCACAGCACGGACAATCCTCATAAACGCTGCGTCGCAGCGACGGTCGGATGCGTTGGCGAGTCATCTCGATCAGTCCAAACGGGCTGATGTGCATGATCTTCGTCCGGGCGCGGTCCCGTCGGACGGCGTTGTGCAAGGCCCGCTCGACCCCGCGACGATGCCGTTCGTCTCGCATGTCGATGAAGTCGTTGACGATCACGCCGCCGAGATCGCGCAACCGAATCTGCCGACTGATCTCCTCAGCCGCCCGCAAATTGACCTGATACGCATTTTCCTCGGCATCGTCGTCCATCCGGAAGTTGCCGCTGTTGACATCGATGGCGACGAGCGCCTCGGTCTGATCGATCACAATCGAGCCGCCACCCTTCATCGGCACGTGACGGTTTTGGATGCGACTGATCTCGCGCTCGATGTCATGCTGGTTGAAGAGCGGTTCGCGGCCATCGTACAGCTTGATGCAATCGACCTGACGGGGGAGGACGAT